>JBLHPP010000236.1:0-3219 GCA_047624385.1 Crocinitomicaceae bacterium | reverse complement strand
CATTGAGGCTGCCTTGAGTGTCTGAGCCAGTGAGTTGAAATTTTCCGGTAGGAAACCTATCGGTGTAGAAAAAATCGTCGCTTTCGAGATGCTGGATGAGAGTGTCGTGCACTTCAGGGTTTGTGATGTCGTTGCAGGTGATGCTTTTGAAATCGATGATAAGTTCTAGATCGACGAGGCTGCCGCCTTGGATTTCTAGATGGCCTGACGTGATGGCAATTTCCCCGGAGTGTGAATTGATAAGGTTTTTACCAGTCCACTGGACACATGATTCCTTGGTGTCTATCGGGTAGAGACCGTCGGCTAACTGAGCTGGCTCTGGTTGCGGGCTTAGACCGCTTTCCATAGGATGACCATTGTTAGTCCATCCCGCGAACCCAGAGGTCATGTCGTAGATTCTGTCATAGCCCAGTCGAATGAGCTTTTGAGCGGCCTCTGTCGACTCGATACTACCCTTCTGAGTGCCGTAGACGCAGATAGGAGTGAGTAGATCAGGAACGAGTTCTGCCATCTTATTTGCAAACTGAACATCTAAAAATGGGTTGTTGATTGCGTTTGGAATACGCTTAAAATCGTAATCATCGGCTAGTCTGACATCGATAATAACTAAAGAGGAGCGTGTGGTCATTAACGAGTTTAGCTCGTCTGGGTGAATTGGGTTAGCTGGCATTTGTGTGAGATAAATTGAGATTGGAGGGGACTTATATACACATTATACTTCCCTATAAATTTATATTCTGCGAGACTTAATGTGTCTTATTCTACGATTTTTAAGTCACAAAAAACGCCCATAGGACATTCTCGTCCTATGGGCGTTTTGAGTAAATGTGTTGCAACGAGTTACTTGCTTTGTCCCGTGAGCTCAGCAGTGGCTTGCTCAAGACCTTTTTCTGCGATTGCTTCTTCGGTGAAGCCGTTGTCTTCAGCGTACTTGCGCACGTCGGCAGTAATCTTCATTGAGCAGAATGTGGGGCCACACATAGAGCAGAAGTGAGCGGTCTTGGCGCCTTCTGCTGGCAGTGTTTCATCGTGGTAGTCGATCGCACGTGCTGGGTCGAGACCGAGAGCGAACTGGTCGCGCCAGCGGAACTCGAAGCGTGCCTTAGAGATCGCATTGTCGCGCTCCTGAGCTGCTGGATGACCTTTTGCGAGATCAGCGGCATGTGCCGCAATTTTGTAAGTGATCACGCCTTCACGGACGTCGTCGCGGTTAGGGAGGCCAAGGTGTTCCTTAGGAGTCACGTAGCAGAGCATTGCACAGCCGTACCACCCGATGTTAGCAGCGCCGATGCCAGAAGTGATGTGATCGTAACCCGGTGCGATGTCAGTAGTGAGGGGCCCAAGGGTGTAGAATGGAGCCTCGTGGCACCACTCGATTTGCTTCTGCATGTTTTCCTGAATGAGGTGAAGAGGAACGTGGCCTGGACCTTCGTTCATCACCTGGCAGCCTTTTTCCCAAGCGCGCGTGGTGAGCTCACCTTGGATCTCTAGCTCAGCAAGTTGGGCGTAGTCGTTGGCGTCTGCAATAGAGCCTGGACGGAGGCCGTCACCGATGGAGAAGGAAACATCGTATGCGGCACAGATATCACAGATCTCGTCCCAGTGCGTGTAAAGGAAGCTTTCTTTTTGGTGCGCGAGACACCACTTGGCCATGATGGAACCACCACGGGAAACGATGCCTGTCATGCGGCGCGCTGTGTGTGGCACGAAGCGAAGCAGCACCGCCGCGTGAATAGTGAAGTAGTCGACACCTTGCTCAGCCTGCTCGATCAGCGTGTCGCGGTAGAGTTCCCATGTGAGTTCTTCAATCTGACCATTCACTTTTTCAAGCGCCTGGTAGATTGGGACGGTGCCGATCGGTACTGGTGAGTTACGGAGGATCCACTCGCGAGTCGCGTGAATGTTCTTTCCTGTAGAAAGGTCCATCACGTTGTCCGCGCCCCACTTGGTCGCCCACTGCATTTTCTCGACTTCTTCATCGATGGTAGAAGCGACAGCGGAGTTGCCGATGTTAGCGTTGATTTTGACCAAGAAGTTTCGGCCAATGATCATCGGCTCATTTTCTTGGTGGTTGATGTTAGATGGGATGATTGCACGGCCTCGAGCAACCTCTGAGCGTACGAACTCAGGAGTGATCATCGACGGCATTGCTGCGCCGAAGGATTGGCCAGGGTGTTGGTGGTCCATGCGGTTACGGGAAACTTGCTTGAATGGATTGATGTCAGATGGGCGTGGCATTTCGTAGCCTTCTGGAGTCGTACAAAGTTGCTTGATGCGATCAGACGCGTCAGCAGGAAGGTCTTCGAGTTTCGGGTACTTATCGGAGATTGTCTTGAACTCTTCCTTGCGTCCGAGGTTTTCACGGATTGCGATGTACTCCATTTCCTTGGTGATAATGCCTTGCTCGGCATACCACTTTTGAGTCACCGGGTGACCAGCAGATGCACGAAGCGGCTTGCGCTTGAGGCCAGGGTATACCTTAAGCTTGTTCTTGGTTGCCTTGCCTTCGTTGTATTTCTCAGCGTGCTTTTCAGATAGGTAGCCATTGTCGCTAGAGGTGATTTCGCGGCCATCGTATTCTTCTACATCGCCACGATCGAGGATCCACTGGCGACGGAGCGCTGGTAGGCCTTCAGTTACATTTCCTTTGAATTCTGGGTCTCCCCATGGGCCAGAGCAATCGTAGACGCGGATTGGTGGGTTCTCTTCCACACGGCCATTTGGGTGCTCGGTGTCGGAAAGCCGGATCTCGCGCATTGCTACTTTGACATCTGGGTGGATCGTTCCCTCTACATAAATACGAGTAGAGTTAGGGAAGATCGTTGGATCTTTCTCAAGAGCTGCGAGCTCATCTGAGTTATCGACATCTTCGATAAAGTTGCCGGTGTAGTCGGCGCGGGCTGAGGAATTCTCAGGCGTGGCTGTTGAGTTTTCTGGTGAAATCATAGCTGGAGTGTGAAGTTAGAAGTGAAAAGGTATTAGTTGCTGATAAATAAAAAACCCGTCAGCTCATGGCGGACAGGTTTGGCGAACTTCAAACTTTGTGTGTATTTGAAATACGACTCCCTTCGCCGGTGCTAGCCGTGGCAGGTTCGAAGGGTCACCCGCGTTGGTGCGGATTCTCAGCCTCGTCGGCTCCCCTGTCTTGAAAGACATATTAGTGGCATGGCGATAGGATGCAAGAGGAAGATTTTCGAGATGTCGGCAATCAGCGTCATA
>JBLHPP010000235.1:0-3223 GCA_047624385.1 Crocinitomicaceae bacterium | reverse complement strand
ATTTTCTCGAGGCACTTCACTGGGTCAGCGTTGTATCCTACAACGTCACCAAGGCACACATAGCTATCACAGCCTTGCTCGTCGGCATCAGCCAAGACACTCTCTAGTGCTTCCCAGTTTGCGTGAATGTCTCCAAATAAAGCGATTTTCATTATGAAATAGGTGGTTTTCCTAGGTTTGTTATCTAGGTAAAGAAAGCAATGCACTTAAGTAGAACAAAGGAAAAGGAAAAAATGCTTCTAGCCACTCTAAGTCATCACAAAATCGACATTTTGACCTCTGCATAACCACTAGTCATCGACCGAACTCATCCTATCCAACAAATCTTGGACCCCGTAGCGCGGTTTGTGGCTATCATTATCGCTCAAATAATTACCTAGATGCTTTATTGCATCGGCCCTTGAGCCATAAAGTTGAGACATATTCAGTGGATCATCCACCTTCACCTTCGGGTGCATCTGCAGAGCACAAAGCCCATTAATCAAGGATGGGAAATGGTTCTTAGATGATTCTTCATAGAGCTTACGCCCTAGTATGTATGCCTCATTCGTCCTCTCAGGGATTCTCAATAGAGTATAAAATAAGTCAGCTCGAACCCTCTGATGCTGCCTCAGACTCAGTGGACATTCTGAGAGAGTTTTTTCCAGGATCTGAGCGACCTTAGGGTAGTCCTCGATTTTATGTGAACTCGACCACAGGCGAGCTCGCTCTAATCGCAGGTGCACCGCATTAGGGTTTGCAGCTATACCTCGAACATAGAGCTGATCACCTTTACTTATATAATCTTCAAAAAGCCACCTCCTCCTTAGTGGTGGCAGTTCCTCGTTCTCCAAACATGAGGTAGATGCGTTGTAGGCTAGGTGCCATGCTCCAAGGTCCCAGTAATAGGCATTATATGGGTCGAGTAGGACTGTGGTGTCGATAGCCTCTTCTAGCCCCTCCCAATCACTCTTGCCATGATAGTTCGTCGTAGATAGTGCCGTGAAGGCTGCCAACATTGGCCGCAAACTACCGAAAGATGCCACAAAACCTTTTTGACTCAGGCTCGCGCGGGATTCCCTATCAAACGATGGTGAGAGCAAGTGCGCATCGGTCAATTGCTGGCTGAGGCTTTGCTCAAATGGCATCCGTAGCCAGCCAAAAAAAACGAGCACCACGAGGACGACTGGGAATTTTAGTACCGATTTCATTACAATTCCTTTCGCCTAAAGACAAACCAAGAGAGAACCGTGTAGATCGCCGCATAGAGGACTCCAGCGAGACTCACTCGCCCTAGTAAGGACCAGCTGATTTGCTCACCATTGATCACTCCATCCTCGATCCCTAATAATTTGAAATCAGGAAATAGTAAAGAGATCCATCGAGTCATTTCTAGCATTGGCGAACTCATCCCCAAACTTTGTTGCTGAAGGAAGTAGTCCCTGGCCTCAGCCTGAATAAGCCCGATCAAAATCACCACCACGGTGATTATAATCGTAAAAATGGTAGAGGTGGAAAAGGTGGAAACCAGTAAAGCGATTGAAGCCACCACTATTGCCTTTAGAAGTACCGCAACAACTCCAGCCTGTAGGCTCCAGGTCACCCCTTGTGCTCGAATTGCAGCCGCTTGGGACTCGATCACTTCTGGTGAGCGCCCCATCCTCGTCAGCAAATCTGCTTGCTCCGCCACCATTGCCTCGACTCGGATATTTAGAATCAAACAAAATAGTCCATCCATCACTAACAAGCCAACTGCCACCAGAGACACCACTCCAAGCAACTTACCAATAAGGTAGTCAAGCCGCGGTACCGGCTTGCACAAAATAGTGTAGAGCGTCCTATCCTCAATATCCTTCGGCAGCAACAGCGCCGTGGCGGAAAGCGCCAGAATCACTGAGAACATATTCATAGCGAAAAAACCAGCACCCTTCATCACCCGTAGGTTTTGCTCCACCGCTTTCACCGCACCTAGTGTGCTCATGTCCACGAATTGACTCCCCAGAACAATGACACCAAACACCACCAGAAAGTAAAATACCTTCATTCTCACTAGCTGAGTGAAAGTGTGACCAGCTATCACAGAAATACGTGTGGCTGAAATGAATCCTATTTTTGACATCTTATCGGGCCTCCTCTCCAGATTGATTTGCTATCTCAATAAACAAATTTTCCAAACTTCTCCGAGGCGGGCCAGCTGACTCGATCTCTCCCCCTCCTTGCTCGATCACCTCTCGCACTTTTGCTAGCGTTGCCGCATCCATCCCCTCGACTAACAGTTCTGTGTGCGTATCAACAGACGTCAGCTCCGAAAGACTCCCCTGCTGCACCATCTTACCATTAAAGATAATTCCTACCTTATCGCAGACCTCTTGCACTTGCTCTAACAAATGCGAGCACAAGAACACGGTCACGCCTTGTTCTTTTAACTGAAAAATAAGATCGCGAATCTGTCTTGAGCCGACCGGATCGACCCCCGCTGTAGGTTCGTCCAACACCACCAATTGTGGCTTTTGAATCAAGGCCTGCGCTAAGCCCACTCGTTGCAGCATTCCCTTCGAATATCCACCCAGCCGACGCCTACGGGCATCCTGCAGCGACACCAGCTCAAGCAAAGCATCGATCCGCATTGCCAATTGTTTACCACGCATTCCACACAGCCTACCGTAGAACTTCAGCGTTTCCTCAGCCGTCTGGTGTTTATAAAAGTAAGGATTCTCGGGCAGGAAGCCGACATGCTGCCGAGCATCCACCTTCATCGAATCACAGCCAAAGACCTTACATTGCCCGCTAGTTGGCGCGACCAAACCTAATAAAGCCTTCATGGTAGTCGATTTACCCGAGCCATTGGGACCAATTAATCCATAGACTTCTCCTCGCTCGATACGCAACGAAACCTCGTCGACGGCACGAAACATCTTACGCCGGAATGACGAAGGGTATTCCTTCACCAAATCAACAATCTCAATTGCAGCTACATCCATATCAGCCATTACCCAAAATCATACGTCTAGCAGACTCAAAGACAACTCAAATGCTCGATATCCTAGATTCTCATTAGCTCCTGCTAGCCACCGCTCACTAGAATACATTTAAAAAGAAAAGTACTCAGATTCAACGAGAGCGGTCCAATTCGAGCAATATCTCGAATGGCACCGGCTACTGCCAAAGGTAAATTGGGCTATTTCTGCCGCTCCAGAGGGTACTTGCCAAGAGTCAGTGTATGGATATGGTCACATCAGATCAA
>JBLHPP010000234.1:0-3356 GCA_047624385.1 Crocinitomicaceae bacterium | reverse complement strand
CTGGACGATTGCGCCCATGCCACAGTTGTCGCGTTCGTTGGTAAATGAGTGAAGGGATCCGGTGGTGTCCGGAGTGAATTTTTGATCGTATGGGCTGGTCTTCATATCCTAGTGATTGATAGTAAAATTTTTTAGGTTGGCTGCTCGGATGAGTGTGCCATTTCCCCGTCGGTTGGAAATCCGCGAGACGCTTTATTTAAGAGGGACAAGGCCCGCATGGGAAGCGTGAAATGTGGCAACGGATCGAATCTCATCTAGCTGCCCTAAAATGCAACCTCGATGTGACGAATTTTTCGACTATACTGGTCAAATTTATAGCGCTTTACAGGTGTAAAAAAGAGAGTTGCCTTTTGCTGCCAGAAAATGAGGATGGAGCTATGAATGATGTGGCGCACAATTTAGCTGAAGTGAAGCAACGAATCTCAGAGGCGACAGAGCGCTCAGGCCGTGCAGTAGGTGATGTTACTCTAGTGGCTGTGTCAAAGACCTGGCCAATCAATCACATCCAATTGGCTGTCGACGCTGGACAGCAAGTTTTTGGCGAGAATAAGCTGCAAGAAGGGCAGGAAAAAATTCCAGCAATGGATCAGAAACTCGAGTGGCATTACATCGGTGGACTTCAGCGAAATAAAGTACGCAAGGTGCTTGGGATTTTTCACTGGGTGCATAGCATCGATTCCCTGAAGTTGGCAAAATACACTGACGGGGTCGCAGCTGATCTAGGAGTGAAGCCTAAGGTTTTACTGCAAATCAATATTGGTGCAGAGCTTAGCAAAGGTGGATTCGAGTTGGATGGGCTTCGTGAGCAATTTGCTGAGATTGCAGCCATGAAGAATATTAAGCTCCGTGGCTTGATGTGTGTCCCGCCAGCAGTGGCTGAGCCAGACCAGACGAGGAAGTTTTTCCAAGCAATGGTGACTCTTAGAGAGGAACTCATCTCTAAACATAAAGTAGAACTCCCAGAGCTCAGTATGGGCATGAGCGGCGACTTCGAGGTTGCCATCGAAGAGGGTGCCACCATGGTCAGAGTCGGTAGCTCGATCTTCGGTAGCCGCAGTTATCCAGAGTAACTTGACCGTCTAGGTCACTCCAAAATCTATCCGTAGGCACAAAAAATCTTCTGAGTAGCGCTGGACATAAAGCGACCGAGACGGTCGCGCTACGTTACCAAACTACTTGCTACTCGCCACTTCAGCAGCTAAGCCACCTCCATGCTCAAACTTGAAAACATCGCAAGCATTGGTGACGAATTGGCTCTGGCATGGGGCGATGGTCTCGAAACTTACATCAAGCATGATGAATTACGCAGGGCTTGCCCGTGTGCAAATTGTCAAGGCGAGCCCGATGCTCTCGGCCGTGTGGTGAAGCCTCCAGTGCACTACAACGAGAAGAGTTTTTCTCTCGTGCGCTATGAGAATGTGGGCGGCTACGCGATAGCATTCCACTGGGCCGATGGCCACTCGACTGGTATTTTCAGTTTCGAATACCTGCGTAAACTGGGGGAGTGATTTGTTCTGATTTAACAGAATTTTCAAGATTTCCACAAAATGGTTTTTTGTGATTTCTGGATGGATATGAATAGCTAAAAATCTATCTCAGGAGCTCACTGATTTCCGAAGATTTCTCAGTGTTAGGTTTTATCGACTGGTCAAAGCTGAAGAAAAATAGTAAGGCATGCTTAACCATTTTTAAGAGATATGATTGAATACCAACGCGACGAGCAGCAGACCATTCCAGACTCCCAAGTGAAAATTGTCGGTGTAGGGGGCGCTGGATTGAATATGATCGACCGTGTGGCTCTCGACGGTATGCAGGGGGCTGAGTTGTTAGCTCTGGCATCAGATGCGCGTTCACTAACCAGTTCGGTGGCTTCTGAAAAGATTCAGTTAGGAACAAATCTCACGATGGGTTTGGGATGTGGCGGTGACCCAGATCTAGGTGAGCGTGCGGCTAAAGAGCATGAAACAGAAATCCGTGATGCTCTGAGAGATCGCAAAATGGTGTTCATCTGTGTTGGTCTTGGTGGTGGAACAGGCTCAGGAACTGCGCCATTGGTGACAAGAATAGCTCGGGAACTCGGCGCTTTCGTAGTCGTATTTGCGACTATGCCGTTTGGATTTGAAGGTAACCGTAGGCGCGATCAGGCAGAGACGGCGCTCAATGAGCTTTCTGTGATAGCAAATGCCTTAGTCACATTTGAGAATGCTCGTATGGGTGAGTTGGTTCTCGCCTCACAAGGGATCCATGAAGCATTTGCTGCGGCAGATAGAATGGTTTCTGAAAGTATTCAGGCTGTGACTCGTCTGGTTGTTAAGCCAGGTATTATCAATGTCGGCTTAGATGATTTGATGAGCTCGCTCAGCGCGACTCGCTCGCGTTGTCTATTCGGATCGGGTGTGGCTCAGGGTGAAAATCGTAGTCAAGTGGCGCTGCAAAATGCTCTCACTAGTCCGTTGTTAGATAAAGGTCGCCTGCTTAAGAATACCAAGACAGCATTGGTGCATGTCTGTGGTGGCGAGGGGATGACGCTGTTTGAGGTCGAGCTCTTGATGCGCGACCTGAGCAAGCACGTTCCGAACGATGCGCATATTTTATTTGGAGCTGCAGTCGATGTGGACATGGGTGATAGTCTTAGTGTGACGATCATTAGTTCATTACCTGAGGGTAGCTTTCTGAAGAAAGTAGAGCCTGTGACTGCTGCAAAAGTGTCTCTGGTGCCTGAAATCCTGGAGGTAGAGGAACCTGCAGCAGTGATTGAGGAATCGGTTGCGGAGGTGACCGTAGAGGAAGAGGAACTCAATATTCAAGTGTCTGATGAGGATAACCTTTTGGACAATCTTTCCGAGACGGTTGAAGAAGTGGAGCCTGTTGATTTAGTGATTTTTGAAGAAGAGGTGGACCTACTTCCAGATGAAGAATCTGGTGCTGACCTTCCTATCGAGCAACCGAACGAAGACCCATTGGTGGAAGTCGACAAAGCGGCCGAAGAGCCCACTGCAGATGAGGTCGACGAAGTGACGATGTTTGAGGAGCTAGAAAAAGAAGTGACTGGTGACCTTATCGATGAAGCAGCGAAGTCGTCCGCTGCCTCGGCAGTAAAAGGATCTCAAGCAGAGCTAGAACTCGACGGCGGACCGCGCGGTAAGTTCGAGGGTGAAGCGCCTAACCTTGTCGACGGAGAAGATCTCGATATCCCACCGTACTTGCGTAACAAGAAGTAACTCACTACAGGGCACCTCCGGCAACTCCCGCTGTCGGTGTGTGAGTTATTAATTCTTTAAATTTGCGAGCGTAGCTCGTTTTTGAAGATAAGCCCCCTTCGGGCTGGAAAGCCTTTCTGCGCAAGGCTGCGTTAT
>JBLHPP010000233.1:0-3432 GCA_047624385.1 Crocinitomicaceae bacterium | reverse complement strand
TTGAATAACTGTTGCTTTTTTAGCACTGAGGATTATCTTCGTGAAAAATTTTCGTACAACTCTTTATGATCCGCTCTCTTATACTAGTCCTACTTTTCACTCATACTTTGATCACAATAAGCGGGGCACAGACTCCGGAGAGCTACATTGTGCTAGAGAGGCACTCGCGCAAGGTGCTGTTGGCATCAGGGTCTGAATATAAGCGTCCAATTGCTAGCCTCAGCCATATGGTGACAGCAAAGGTGGTCTTAGATTGGGCAAAGGCTTCTACAACGAGTACTACAACTATGTTGGTAGTGCCTCAACACGGCTTTTATTCAGCAGTAGATAATCCATTAGGGCTCCAAGCCGGCGACCAGTTGAGCATGCGAGATGCTCTCTACGCTACAATTTTGGGAGAGGATAGCGTGTCGGCAATGACATTGGCTACGCATGTGGGGTCAAAATTACTCAGTCGACGTCAAGTTTCTGGCGATCCCCAGCCAGTTTTTGTCAATGAAATGAATAATTTGGCTCGCTCATTAGTGATGCACAATACTCGATTCTATTTACCTTCAGGTGGGGATACTAGCAAGCGTGGTAATGTTTCGACAGTCTCGGATGTCGCTCGTCTCTCTCTGTTATTGTCTACAGATACAGCATATGGCTTTTACGCGAAACAAAAGCAAAGGAACCTAAAAGTTCTCAAACGTGATGGAC
Source organism: Crocinitomicaceae bacterium (assembly GCA_047624385.1). Classification (GTDB taxonomy): domain Bacteria; phylum Verrucomicrobiota; class Verrucomicrobiia; order Verrucomicrobiales; family Akkermansiaceae; genus Rubritalea. The sequence continues at coordinate 2,733 of JBLHPP010000233.1, read as the reverse complement.
GTGAAGTGCGCTTAGTAGTTCTCAATTCGAATAAACTGCTTCGCAGTAACATAAAAGTGGTTGGTTTGAAGGCTGGTTCATCAGCAACGGCTGGCCAATGCGCTAGTCTGCTGGTGGATAAATATTCGTATGTCAAAAAATTACCTACTGGCGAGGAACAAGTGACTCCAGTTCAAATGATCCTTGTTGTGCTGGGGTCGTCAGATGTGGAGGCTTTCGCTAAGAGTGTTATCCCACAAGGTTGGAGCCAGTATGAGATTTGGCGTAATGGCGGATATTTAGCGTCACCAGATCGCCGTGAGTTCTTGAAGGTTGCTAAAGGTCAATAAGCTAGACCTTGCTTCATTCTAATTATTTATGTTAGTAATTATGCATGAATTTCTGTAGAACTGTCTTCGTAGCGTTACTGACTCTAGGATTAGTGTCGTCTGAAATAGCTTTGGCGGCTGAGCAGAATCTAGATCGTACCTTGGAAAAACTGGCAGCATCGATTTTGCGAGAGTGCCCTGAGTTACAGGGCGATGAGAGAACAAGCGAGGCGAGGAAAAGATTAGTAGATGAGTTTAGAAAGTTCAAAGTAGACACAATTTCACGCGCGCAGCTAAAGAAAATTAGGCGCAACAAGGTGGATTATCGGCATTATTCCTGGACACATATTGTTAAAAGCTACGAGCAAGGGCATTTTAAGGAACCCAAGATGAAATTTCTCCTCAAAAAAGCGAAGGCTCAAAAAATGAGAGGCGAGGAGCACTATGTGGTGTCTCGATTAATGTTGTTGTATTATGAACTTAAGGTGGGGGAGAGAACCCAAGCTTCGAGAAGGGGACTGAGCCACTTAGGTAAAGAGTATACTGCTTATTTAAAGCTGAACGGGAATCCTCCTAAAGATCTAGAAACTTTACAGGTAGATGTGGCTAAGAGGGTCGGGGTAGACCCCCTAACAGGTTCTGAGTCTCAGTGGGTTTACATCGGTCAAGGGCCAGCTGAGATAAGGGGAGGGAATAGGTATAGAGTTATTGCCTATGCTCCGTTCGCGACCGGAAACGAACTGGCATACCGTTGGGTAGTTTACAAAGGTGGTCAACTTGGAGTCTGGAAGACCAAGACCTTGGTGGCGGCAGTAGAGAAAATGGAGAGGGAAAATTTGATGTTATTGAAGCCTCCAGTAGCCGTGGTGGATAAAGTGGTAAAAAATAAATCAATCGCAGATGGTAAAACCACGGAGCTTACCAAGAAAGAATCGAAATCCGTGTCAAAGGCGAAGCTTAAAATCACGATTAGAGAATTGTGGTAACAAAAAAAGTCCAACACCCTACGTGTTGGACCTTCGGTAAATGAGCTTATTCTAGTGCTCGTCTGGACTTTCGCCGGATGCCACACCCAGACTCTGGCTCTCTGGTGGTAAGAAGTTTTTGAAGCGCGTTTTGTCGATAGCTTTCATATAAGCTTCTTCAGGGGTGACAATTCCAGCGCGGAGCTTATCCCAGATTGCTTCGTCCATGAACTGCATACCTTCCGATTTACCTTGGGTAATGACGTCGGTAAGCTTCTGAGTCTTTCCTTCTCGAATGATAGAAGACACCGCTGGAGTGGTGAACATGATCTCGTTTACCGCGACTCGGCCGCCGTCGACGCGTTTCATTAGCAACTGTGCTAATACTCCGCGCAGTGACGCTGCTAGCATGGTTCTCACCTGTGATTGCTGGTCAGCTGGGAAAACGTCAATGATACGGTCAACAGTCTTTCGTGCATTGTTAGTGTGGAGCGTGCCAAATACTAACATGCCGGTCTCAGCAGCAGTGAGAGCCAGTGAAATAGTCTCTAGGTCACGCATCTCACCCACCAAAACGATTTCAGCATCTTCACGCAATGAGGCACGAAGTCCATCGGAGAATGTGGGGCACTGATGTGGTACTTCGCGTTGCGTAAGAATACACATCTTGTTAGAGTGGACGAACTCGATTGGCTCTTCGACAGTGATGATGTGTTTGCATTGTGTGCTATTGATGTAATCTAGCAGAGCGGCAAGCGTTGTAGACTTACCTGAGCCAGTAGGGCCTGTTACAAGGACGAGACCAGAACGGATATGCGCAAAGTTTTTAACGACTTCAGGGATTCCAAGGTCTTCTAGCGATGCTATTTTTGTTGGGATTAGGCGGAAGACAGCACCGAGTCCTTGTCTTTGTTTGAGGTAATTACATCGGAATCGTGACTCTTCATCCATTGCATAGGCAAAGTCGAGATCACCTTCTTTAAGATACATTTCGAATGAACGGGGTTCGCAAATCTCTGCGAGCATTTGCTTGAACGATTCTCCTTCAAGAATCGGCTCACCCTCAATTACGGTGACGCTACCATGCACGCGAAGCTTTGGTGGTTCTCCCTCGGTGAGGTGTAAGTCTGACCCGCCAGATTCGACGAGGAGCTTAAAATATTTATCAATAACAGCCATAGATGTGCTTTTAGTTAGATTGTTAAAAGGTGCTAGTTAGGATTGAAAGTAGGACTCCATGAGCTTCTTATCTTCTGCTCTAAAGTGGGCTTCTTCTTGGCTTATTTCGCCAGCGATATAGAGGTTTTTGATAGATTCATCCATAGTGATCATCCCCACATTTTTACCTGTTTGCATAATCCCTGGTAGCATGAAGGTTTTACCATCGCGGATAGTTGCAGCAACAGGAGCTGTGTTCACAAGTAGTTCAAGCGCCATTACGCGGCCAGTGCCATCCGCTT
>JBLHPP010000232.1:0-3479 GCA_047624385.1 Crocinitomicaceae bacterium | reverse complement strand
AATGGCTGCCCGCGGGTATCATTTCTGGAAAGCGATCTGGCCATTCGATCACGAGGATGGCATCTCGTTCTAGATAGTCCTCCCAACCGATTGCTAGTAGTTCCTCGGGCTTCTCCATACGGTACCAATCGAAGTGGATCAGCTCTGGAGAGCAGTCTGTGTATTCATTCACTAGAGCAAATGTAGGGCTCGTGACGGAGTCTTGGCGGCCTAATCCGTAGGCAACTCCCTGGGTGAGCTGGGTCTTTCCTGCGCCAAGGTCACCGATGAGGGCGAGGACCTCACCGCTCTTTAGGAGCTTAGATAGTTTGTTTCCAAAGGATTTCATGGCCTTTGGTGAGTCGATTACGACTGGGAAATGTTGCTGCATAGCTATGTTTCTGAACTTTTTTTAGATAAGTTCAAAAAAAATCTTGTCGATATGTGAGATTTGTGGTCAATTCCGCATCCAGTCCAGCGCGCTCTTGTGGTGGATTAATCATTTAACCATTTACTTGTCAGACCATGGCATACGCAGTTTTCAAAACAGGCGGTAAGCAATACCGCGTACAAGCAGGTGATCAAATCGACGTCGAGAAACTCGTCGCTGATGTTGATTCCGAAATTTCTTTTGATGAGGTTCTCCTCGTCAACGACGGCAGCACTACTAAAGTGGGAGCTCCAGTAGTCGAAGGTGCAACAGTCAAGGCTAAGGTCGTTGATCAGTTCCGCGGCAAAAAGGGCATCGCTTTCAAGTTCAAGCGCCGTCAAGGTTACCACAAGACTAAGGGCTACCGCCGCCATCTCACTAAGCTTGAGATCGTAAGCGTTGCTTAAACCATTTATCATACTTACTTACTATGGCTCATAAAAAAGGACAGGGTTCTGTAAAGAACGGCCGCGATTCACGCAGCAAACGTCTTGGCGTTAAAAAGTTCGGTGGCGAAAAAGTTATTGCTGGCAACATCATCATCCGTCAACGCGGTACTAAATGGACACCAGGCAAGAACGTTTACCTCGGTAAAGACTACACAGTCCACGCGTACATTGACGGTTCCGTTTACTTCGACCAATCTGGTCGCCGTGTGAACGTCGCTCCAGTTGAAGCTTGATTTAGCTCACATACATCTTCAAAAACGGCCTTAGGTTTCCCTGAGGCCGTTTTTTTGTCGTGAAATAGTATTCTGTGACAGCTCTATGGGTAACCTAATACCATTTTTATTTAAAAATGCTGAGTTAGGCTAAGTGATAAAGGCGTTCGAAGTGGAATAGTGGGGTGGATAGGATTTTTGTGTGTTAGGAGGAAGGCTTGTCATTGGTCGTGAGCTTTGAGAGTTTAGACGGTATGAGGAAACTGATATTCAGTATTTTAGCTATTCTTAGCCTTGCTTCTGCAGTGGCGGGAAAGCCTATTATGCTGCGAGTGGTGGGCGGGGAGATCCACGAGGGGGAAATTAAGTTTGTGCGTGATGAGGCGGTTTATTTGCAAAAGTCGAGTGGTTCAGTAGTGAGGATTCCGATAGCAGCGCTGAATCCGTCAGGGAGAAAAATGATGAGCGTTTGGATTAATGAGCGTGGGGGCAGTTCGGCATATGCTTCATGGATTGGTACGACAAATCAGTCGTTTTCAAAATTATGGCCACGAACAGTCTATGGGCCTGCTAGTATTAAGCTCAAAAAAATCCAGTCGCTATCGAAGAAAGGACAGCTGATTTATGAGAGTGCTAACTATCGATTCTTGATCGATACCAAGGTGGAGCCTCGGGTGATTCAGCGCTTTGCTGTACTTTTCGAAGCCACGCATAAATTTGTTTTAGCCCTGCCGATCAATGCCTCTGGGCATTATATAGAAAAGGGAGCCAAGTTCCCTATTTACCTTTTTGGTGACCAGGCGTCCTATTACAGAGCTGGAGGGCCGCAAGGTTCTGCGGGTGTGTACACGCCGAGAAATCAATCAGTTTTGGTTCCTATGCTAGAACTGGGTGTCCATTGGGATGGTAGGAAGTGGGAGTACAAGAAAGGTGGGAGTAATAGAGTGCTCTCTCATGAACTCACCCACCAATTGTGCGCAGGTCCGGGATTTGGCTCGTGGTACATTGAGGGAGGGGCCGAGTATGTGGCGTCGACACGCTACACTCACGGAGTCTATCATTCTAACAATGCTAAACAACGTGTGTTTGGCTATGTGCGCGATAAAGAGGGACTCGATGATGGATCGGGTCGGCGACTAGGTTCACGTATTGCTATGACGTCATTGGAGAGGTATATGAATCTACCTTATACAAATTTCGCTGGGGGCAAAGATGCCAATAAAAACTACGGGGTTGCTTTGTTGCTCACCTATTTCTTTTACCATCATGATGGACGTGGCGATGGAGCTAGAATAAAGCAATACATCAAGGCGGTGCAGCAGGGGAAAAGTGAAGGTGAATCCCAGAAACTCTTGCTAGCGAATCGTAGCTACTCCCAACTTCAGCAAGAATTTCGCAAATTCTGTGCTAAAGGCGGAATTAATCTGGAATTCCCAAGAAAGTAAGCAGGCTCTTACGCTTCGAGCTCTTCTTCAATGAAGGTTTCGATGAGCTCGGGCACCTCCGTGAGTGCTTCGAAATACTCTTCTTCAATGCTAGAAAGATAGTCTGACTCAGTGCGCGAGTACTGGCTGCGATCTGAGCTAGCGCTCTGGCACCATTGACTGGAGTTGAGAGTATCAACGACGGTTGATGCGCCGATGAGCTCGAATGAGTTGCTGATGCGTGCGTGATCAATCGAGCTGAGCCAGAACTCATTGAGCCCTTCTCCTTCCTCGATTAATTTAACTGTATCGAGAACATCGATCAGAGCGCGTTCTTCGCGACTGAGTTGGCGCTCATTGGATTCTTGCTCTAGCTTGTCGACGAGGGTTTCGATCTCTTCGCTGAATTCTATCGTGTCAAAAATGCTCATGGTTTTGCTTGAATTTTCCGGTGGTCTGGGATTTCAGGCACCCGCAGGATTTACATACTGACAAGTCAATCGGGCGCGAGGAAATTCTCGTTATTTATTGTAAATAAGCATTCCTACAGGCCACTAGGGTGACGAACATAGTAGCCGACAAGTCCTCTGCGCTGTGGTTTCCAGCGTGGGCCTGTGGAGTTCCAGGTTCCGCCAGTGTCAAAGCGCAGCCCGCAAATCTCCATAAAGACATGGCCTTTGCGGATATAGATGGTCACATGGTCTCCATAGCCTTTTTTACCGTAATCAAAGAATTGCTGTGAGACGAGTGGCCTCGCGAGCTTGCCGCCTTTGTGCAGCACGTACGAGGTTGCCCCAGAGCAGTCGTAGCCTTTAGATGAAAAACTTTTGTGGCCGCCTCCATAAATGTAAGGTTTACCGATAAGCTCGTTGGCGGCAGCAACCATCTGATGGACTTTTCTAGGGGCGCTGGGTGGTGCTTGAGCCTTGCCATCGGCTCCAATGTAAGCTGTCTTGCCATACACAAAATTGTGTTTAAGCGAGGC
>JBLHPP010000231.1:0-3485 GCA_047624385.1 Crocinitomicaceae bacterium | reverse complement strand
GGCTCTAGACCTCCCGCTGAGCTGCTAAAGGGTTACCAGTCTGCTTTTATTCGCCCAGAAAACAAGCTACTCGGTTCAAGATTCCCTTTCAAACGCTACGGTAAATGCGGAATGGAGATGGCTGACCTGCTCCCGTATATAGGCTCCTGCGCAGATGATATTTCCCTTATTCGGTCAATGCATACCGATGCATTTAACCACGCTCCCGCGCAGATCCTGATGTCCACCGGCTCGCAGCAATTCGGGCGACCTTCACTCGGCTCGTGGGTTTCTTATGGTCTTGGTTCGGAAAATCAGAACCTTCCAAGCTTTGTTGTTATGTCCTCAGGTAAAAAGGGCCCCTCTGGCGGAAATGCTAACTGGTCATCGGGTTTCCTCCCCAGCGTCCATGATGGCGTAACGTTCAATTCCACCGGTGAGCCGGTTCTTTACTTATCCAATCCAAAGGGAATTTCCAGAAAACAGCAGCGCCAGACGATTGATGCAGTCAATTTGCTTAATCACAAGCGTTTCGAATCGGTGGGTGACCCTGAGATTAACTCACGTGTGTCAGCATTCGAAATGGCATTCCGCATGCAGGACGTTGCCCCAGAAGTGACAGATATATCTCTAGAACCTCAAAGTGTACTCGATATGTACGGTGCCGTGCCTGGAGAGCGTTCCTTCGCAAATAATTGCCTGCTCGCTCGCCGTCTTATCGAACGCGGAGTTCGCTTCGTCGAGTTGTTCCACGAATCCTGGGATCAGCACTCCAACCTCGTTGGTGATCTTAAGAAAAACTGTAAGGCTGTCGATAAAGCCTGCGCAGCACTCATCAAGGATCTGAAACAACGTGGCCTGCTCGATGAAACTCTCGTCGTCTGGGGCGGTGAATTCGGTCGCACACCCATGGTACAAGGTGGCAACGACGGGCGCGATCACCACCCGAACGCCTACAGCATGTGGATGTCAGGTGGCGGTGTGAAAGGTGGAGTTGAGCTCGGCAAGACCGATGACCTCGGTTTCAACGCAGTCGAGGACAAGGTTCACGTCCACGATCTCAATGCCACGATTCTTCATCTTCTTGGTTTCGATCACACCAAGCTGACCACCCGATCTCAAGGCCGAGACTTCCGCCTCACTGATGTGCACGGAAATGTGGTGGACAAGATACTTGTGTGATTAGAACGCAGTGCGACCGTCCCGGTCGCCCTAACCATTACGGAAAAGCCGCAAGAATCCAGTATTAGGTTTAGAAATAAACCCAATAACTCTTAGCTCACATTGGCGAGAGATAGGATGCTCGTCATCTCAAAAGTTTGTAGGCCTGAGCCGATGTCACTACTGCCGGCAGGGTCTCTGGGGTGAGCTTTGCACGTTCGGCCTCAGCCTCCTTCGATTTGTATTCCGGATTGGCAGCTAAGGTGCTGGTTGCACCAAAACGTTTGTAGCATGCCTCCAACTCCTGCCGCATTTGCGCAAAAACTTTGGGGTTGGATTTAACCAGGTTCTGAGCTTCGCCGATATCATCCTTAAAGTTTGTAAAGATCAAGCCGGTTAGATCCTCACCGTCGGCCTTATCCGGATCGGCGGGTTCGACGCACATGAAAGTGCAGATCGCAGGGTAGAATTCGATGCCGGAGACTGGCTAGTCAGAGACCTTTCCTTCCCCCCACACTACCAGACATAGAGGCAATCATGGGCACCCGGATACCACCCTGATATAGCTCACAATTCTCACCCCGCAGAGGCTTTTGGCTGGTGTATCCACTGAAGCCACCATTATCGGAAATAAATAGGACGAGAGTGTTTTGGCGTAGACCGAGTGATTCAAGTTTATCGATGATAGCACCTACTGAGCTGTCGGTTTCTTCGATCAGTCCGGCTGTTTAGTTTTTTACGGCTGATAAAGTAAAACGCCGGGTGTTAGTGGTAACGCTACGTTTCTCCTCAGTCACGGTGCTAGAATTTGTAAGGACAAGAGCCACACACACAAAAAAAATCCTTCTACACTGTTAGAATAAGACCGGCAACGCCATCATTCCGACAAAATATAACTGAGAGTATGGCATTAGTTCCTGTCACGGGCGGTGAAGCTCTAGCAACTTCTTAGTCGCTTTCACTCCTTCAACAGGGGACATTTTCTCACCCTCGTATTCGATCGCGATAATTTTCTTATATTCCACATCATTGATACTCCTGATCAAGCGGAAATAGCTGAGACTCTTCTCGTTCCCCTCTTCATCAAAGTTCCAGCTCTTGGCCGAAACCGACTCAGAATATGGCAACATCGCGACCGTGCCACAATAGGGGTCACTCAGCTTACCAAAGTCAGGCATCAAGCGGCAGGCTGGATGGTCCATCTGCCTGGCGAGAGCCGCTAGGAAATGCCCGTTCCTCGCCCACGTTGAGGCACCGGGTTCAATCACAAGCATCACTCCCTTTTCCTTTGCATAATCAGCAAGCGGAGTCAGGGCTTCGATCGATTTTGTGAGCGCTACCTTGCGCTTTCCTCCGTCGGGAGCCTTCAAGAAAACTCGGACAAACTTTGAATCTAAAATCACTGCTTGATCAACATATCGACGGAATTCATCACCACCCTTCTTACGCTCCTCAACAGTTTCCCCCGTGGCATTAACAGCACCAGCCATCACTAAAAAAATGTTTGTCCCAGCTGCATCAGAGCGTTTTTTGAGTTCTTTGTAAAACTCAAGATCATTTCTCTTATCCTCGGGAAACCCACCGTCCCAAATATCAATTTCGGTAATCCCAAAAGATTTTTTCGCAAATGCCGGGTAGTCTAACGGCTTTAAACTACCGTCTTTAAACAAATGCCGCAGCGAATACATAGACAAGCCTATGGTGTAGCTCTCCTGCTTCTTATTTTTCTCCTCTTCCGCCATAGCCGGAAGTGCTGATCCTATCATAATTGATCCTAACAATAGGCCTGCGAATGTCTGTCGAATGCGTGTCTTATAATTCATTATCTTATGATTTCTTACTCATGAGAGTTGCTAGAAACCAGTGACTGTCAAGCTAGTTGTCTTGGTAGGGAACATTTGCGCTACCCTGTCCGCTATGAGAGCTGTCAGAGCATTCTGGAGTTACTCTAGATGCCTATGTTAGCGGCTTGCCAGCCGACACATCTGAGTTTCCAAACACTAATTTTGGACACGCCTAGCTGAAACTTGCGGCCATGTTCGCGGATCAGGAATGGCTCGTCAGTTTCATGGAGGAGTTCGAAGCGTGGCTCCATTTTTGATTTTAGCCACTCCCAGCTATCACCTTGCGGCCATTTGTCTTTGGGTGTGTATTGCTCTAGCCATGAAAATGGCGTGGCTAATACTACTTCTCCACCTTCAGCTAATATACTAGGAAGTCGGTCGAGTAATTTCTGGGGATCTGGAAGTCGACAGATTAAATTAGAAGCGTGTACCCGATCAAACCCATTGAAACCCGCGGGCAGATCCATAGCATCGCCCTGGACGAAACTCACACGTGACGGC
>JBLHPP010000230.1:0-3495 GCA_047624385.1 Crocinitomicaceae bacterium | reverse complement strand
GTTGGCAACTTCCCAGGTTGTACATACGCTCACCCACAGGTCGCATCAGTCGGTAAGACTGAGCGCGCACTCAAGGAAGAAGGCGTCGAGTACAAAGTCGGTAAGTTCCCATTCGCCGCGATCGGCAAAGCACAAGCAACAGCCGACACTGAAGGCTTCGTCAAGCTCCTCTTCGGAAAAGAGCACGGCGAACTCCTCGGTGCGCACATCATCGGCGACAACGCCACTGAGCTTATCGCTGAAATGGGTCTCGCTCTCGAAATGGAATGTACTGCGGATGAAATCCACAGTACCATCCACGCGCACCCAACACTCGCAGAAGCAATCCACGAGGCCACTCTCGACGCAGACGGCCACGCCATCCACTTCTAAGATTGGAACGGCGAGCCCCAGCTCGGCAATATTTCTCGTAAATTTGCAAAAGGCGACTCGGTAACGGGTCGCCTTTTTTCTTTGAGCCAGTCCACTGTATAGAGTACAAAATTCTTATAGAATCTTCTTATGCGACCATTGATTGAACGACCCCATTTGCAACCTCTACTTGGCCTGCTAAAACGAGAAGGGTGGATAGCTCCAATATTTTCGCTACTTTTACTTCGAGGCATACACGGTTTACCGGCATCCTTCCACGTAATATTCTCGGTTCGTAGGGCAGATATTCAATCGTATGAGCTGGTATATTCCAGGCACGACCTGTGGGTTCTTCATTCTGGATTACTCAGCATTATCTCGGCATTAATATTATTTCTCATGACTATTCGATGGACTAGATTCTATCGAAATACCATTCACGCACAACCATCTGTATCTAATAAAAGAAGAAGCTAACAAGGAGGAGATAGCGACTCCGAGGAAGCCGCCTGATAAAATTTGAACTTCACCCAGGCGAGCCATTACTCTAACATTCTCCAGTGATAATGAAACTCATTGCCCTGGTACTATTCTTGTTCGCATCACTAAGTCATGCTGATGACACTCGTGATTCTCCTAATGGTAAATACGAGATCATATATACGTCTAGGATGCTATACGAAGATAACGTGAACATTAGGGTTAAGTCAGGGGGGAAGGTTATCTATCGAACTATCGCCTCAAAGTATGAACCGAATAGATTTGATGAACTCATTTGGAGCGCTAATTCAACACTTTTGGCTATAATTAGTCGTGGGACTGAGACCACATCCGAAGTCAAGATTATCAGATTCCATAATGATACCGCTGAAGAACTCAAATTACCTAATTATCACCAGAATATTTATGGACGCCACAAGCGGCTGAAGGGAGGGAGGTATTCATTTGCCAAGCACCTAAGATGGGACAATAACGTCTTGTCTTTCGACAATGAAGGAAGTTGGACAGAGTGGGCAAGTAACCCATCAGATTCACCAGAGGATTGGTATGCGTATTCAATCAAGCTGACTATTGATGGCGCACGTGTGAGCTTAGCGGAAGTTAACTCAAAAAAATAGGGCTAACAAGAGAAGGTGATCATGGCATCCTTAACAATGACTGCATATTCAGCTTGAAAATCAGCCCAACCAGAGCCAGCTTTCCCGCATGAGCAACCGCATCGATACCACTTTTCAAAAGTTGGCCGAAACTCACACTCCAGCCTTCGTCGCGTACGTCGCTGCGGGTGATCCAAACTTGGAAAAGTCTCTCGAAATCATCCGTGGTCTTGCAGACGCGGGTGCCGATGTGATCGAGCTAGGCGTTCCCTTTTCCGACCCACTGGCCGACGGTGTGGTGAACCAGCTTGCTGCTGAGCGCGCGCTCAAGGCTGGTACTACTTTATCAAAGGTACTGCAGCTGATCCGCGACTTCCGTGAGACCCACGAGACCCCGATCGTACTTTTCACTTACCTCAATCCGATTTACACATACGGGTTTGAGAAATTCCACACCGATGCCTCGGCAGCTGGCGCGGATGGCGTGCTCCTTCTCGACCTTCCACCAGACGAAATTCCTTTCAATAAGGAACTCGCTGCACGCGAAGGCCTCAAACACATCACTCTGATCGCCCCGACTTCTCCGGAAGAGCGTATTGCAGCGCTAGCCAAGCAATCTGAAGGCTTCATCTATGCGCTGTCTCGCTCAGGCGTTACAGGCGCTCAGGCTGCACCATCCGCAGCGATTGGTGACACAGTGGCCCGCATCAAGAAGTACACCGACACCCCAGTATGCATCGGCTTTGGCATCAACACACCTGAGCAAGCTGCCATGGTCGGATCCATTTGCGACGGCGTGGTTGTAGGATCATGCATCGTCAACCAGGTGGCAGAGAATGCCGACTGCGCTGATGTAGCCGCAAAAGTTGCAGCCTTCACCATCCCGCTAATCAAAGCATCAAAAGGCCTCTAATTTTTTTACAGAATTCACTGGATTAAGTATCTGGCCCCGAGAGCTATGCTTTATCATTTCGCTGGAAAGGTTCTGTCAATTTTGTTAATTCTGTCAAAATCCTCAGCATCTCAAAAGACCTCCAACTAACAACACATCAGTAAAGTTATGTTAAATTTCACTAAAATGAACGGCGCGGGCAACGACTTCGTTGTCATCGACAACCGCGATCTCAAAGCCAATCTCACCACCGCACAGATAGCGCTGTTATGCGACCGTCACCGCGGTATTGGGGCTGATGGACTGCTCGCCGTAGAGCCCGCCGAAAAGGGGGCTGACTACAAGTTTCGCTACTACAATGCGGACGGTGGCGAAGCTGAAATGTGTGGCAATGGTGCCCGTTGTTTTGGCGCCTACACGGCCCAACTTTCTTCTCCGGCAAAGGAGCTGATTACTTTTGAAACCATCGCTGGAACACTCAGCGCCGAACTTATCGGCAGCAATGTCCGCATCGCGATGTCTGATCCATTTGACCTAGAAATGAACACTGCTGTAGAGCTCAAAGACCTGAATCAGGTGCACTTCGTCAACACTGGTGTTCCGCATGCTGTGGGCTTTGTCGATGACCTCCCAGCTCTCGATGTCTTGAAAAATGGCTCGGCTATCCGCTATCACGATCGCTTCGCACCCAATGGGGCTAACGCGAATTTCGCCGCAGTCATCGCAGACGATCACATAGCGATCCGCACCTACGAGCGTGGAGTGGAAGGTGAAACCCTCGCTTGCGGCACTGGTATGTGTGCCTGCGCGCTGTTCCATCACATCCTCACTGGTGCGACCTCACCAGTGAAGGTCGATGTCGCTGGCGGCGAGACGCTAGAGATCGGTTTCGAGCCAGTTGCCGATAACAAGTTCACCAATGTCACACTCACTGGCCCAGCAGACTTCGTCTTCAGCGGCCAGACAGATCTTCTGTAGAATTTAATTTATACAGGGCACCTCCGGCAACCAGCGTTGGTGGTGCTGGAAAGAATTTCAAGCGAGGCTAGGCGTGATGAGTGAGCGGATTTTTATCCGTGAACAATGAATAACGCAGCCTTGCGCAGAAAGGCTTTCCAGCCCGAAGGGGGCCTATCTTCAAAAACGAGCTACGCT
>JBLHPP010000229.1:0-3567 GCA_047624385.1 Crocinitomicaceae bacterium | reverse complement strand
TTTAGCGCAGAGGAGTTGTTTCTGCCGCTCTAGCTCGCGTGCCTTGTTTGAATTTCTATGAGGACCTGGATGTTGGAGACCATTTCCTCCTGTATGATTTCCGAGAGGGTTCTCTTTTTGAAGAGGCGCTCGCGCTCCGCCTTAAGGAAATGAACTCTGGGTCACCAGGATCAAAATTTCATCTGAGGGTTTTAGTAGAGTTTCTTTGTGTCTTGAAGATGAAAATGGGAGTGTATTCGTGAGAATCCATAGGTAACCTAGAATGAGATTTTTAGGTAATTTGGGGAATAGTCATTTGGCCGCCTATAGTACAATGGCGCTTAGTTAAATCTATTTTGGTGAGCTTTGAGGCGCGTTATTTTGCTTCATCGCGCTAGCTACTCGATAAATCACACCTCAAGAAGTCTAGATCCTCCATTGCGTCGATTGACTAGTAAGATGCTTAAGTAAGTGCCATTGGCCTATAGTATTCTGTGCATGAGGTTGGCCTTCAGCCAACTGGTATTTGCTATTGAAAACTTAGGCATACGGCTACGCCTCTACCCAGGCTGGTTTGAAATTCACCGTTGGCGAAGCTAGTGTGGTGTGAATTAGGAATTTTAAATGCTAGCTACTAGCCACTACCTACTCGCTACTTCCCCTAATACACTCTTCCTTCAGCCCGCCAAGTATCGCGGACCGGCTGGCTGATTGGTTTCCCCCAGCCGTTATTCTCTGCGAACAATGAATTCTCATAGAGCGAAATTTTAGGGAAAATGAGGCCCTCACGTTCGGCTAGGCTCAGTGAAAACTTGAGGTAGTCGAACGAGGTATCGTCATCGGCAGTGCAGAAAAAGTTCCCCCAGAGGATTTCCACCGGAGCTTCGACGACAGCGAATAGCTCTGCCTCATCGATCGGCAACTGCGGCATGACTTCATCCAGGTCATCAGGCAGGTCGTCGGTCAGCCCGAAGTCGACAAAGTCGCCACGTTTTGCTTCCCATGCTGAAAACTCTTTTGGCTCATACTGTAATGGATGATCCCACATGTGGTCAAAAAACTCATCGACCAAGGCATGCTTGAGCCCAATCTTGCGGAAGTAGGCTTCAGTAATGTGCAGAGAGATACAGGCGCGCGCGGTGAGCGAGAGCGGCTGAGCTAGGTTGATGAACTTATCGAGAGTCACAAGTGCGAGTGTTCAGATCCAGCGCCCACGAGCAATGCTTTTCTATCGCGTCTTCGTGACTTTCGGGTCGTCGACAGCCTGAAGCGACGCGAGACTCGGATTTTACCCTGTGTGGGAAGTGTCCAAGGTCGGAAGGTCCAAGGTCGAGCTAGCAAAGTCTGGTGACTTTGATCCTATTTTATCGCGACCACGCGATGTCACTGGACTTTCGACCTTCCGACATTCGACAGTCCGAGCAAATGTCAAACCTCCGAGTAAATCACACTTGTTATCCAGTGCCTTGCATAAAGTCCCAGCGTAGCAGCTCCACCCCAACCCTAACTAATATAGCCCGCCATAGACCCAGGTGATTTTTCAAGTAGCCTCATAGATTATCAAGGGCACCTCCGGCAACTAGCGTTGGTGGTGCTGGAAAGAATTTCAAGCGGGGCTAGGCGTGATGAGTGAGCGGATTTTTATCCATGAACGAAGAATAACGCAGCCTTGCGCAGAAAGGCTTTCCAGCACGAAGGGGGCCTATCTTCAAAAACGAGCTACGCTCGCAAATTTAAAGAATTAATAACTCACACACCGACAGCGGGAGTTGCCGGAGGTGCCCTCAACTAGAAAGGGTTGCACTTAGTGCTTGATGCTAAGATGTAGAAGCTGCTGGATATCGTGGTGTTGGGTCGGATGTGGTGTTACATTCGGCGAGACTTTTTTTTGTCGGGTCTCTTCTGACGCTTTGATGGTTTGGGAAATAATTTTGCTTTTTTGCTATGCTTGGAAACTCTTGAGCTATTGGTCCGGGCTTTGGTGGACGGCTTGCTGCGAGTGGAAACGTATGTTGATGATCCACGCTTGGGCGAAACTCTTTGAGAATGATCGTTGCGTTTCTTGCTCGATTTGCTGTGTTTTTTACTATCAGAGTTATCGCGGTGTCTGTCGTGGGATCCACGGCTGGAGCGGTTGCTGTGACTGCCGGATCGACGATATGAGTCGGACTTGTGGTATTTTCTGCTGCTTGAGTTGCCGTGGCTTCTATGCTGGTTATGATTCGAGTATCCTGATGGCCTTTGACAAGTCACATAGCGGCTGCCGCTCCTGCGGTACCAGCTGCTGCCGTGGTTGTAGTAACTACTACTACCGACGGTGACGCTGCGGTATCCGTATGGAAGGTGGCTGATGCCGTGGCCGCTGTGACGACTGTGGCCGATCGAACCATGGTATCCGTAGGGGCGTGAGCAGCTGATGTAACGACCACTACTGCCACGGTACCATTGGCTTCCGTAATGGTAGTATGGCGTCCCGCTGACGTGAACCGTGTTGTAGCCGTTGGGGAGGGTGCTATAGCCTGTGCTGCCGTAATGAACAGATTCGCCGTAATAACTAGGATCGACGCAGGATGATAGTAGTAGGAGGCTAAGGGCGCCGAGCGCACCGAGTAGAAATGGAGTCTTCATCGTTGTATAGACGCGCATCACGGAAAAAAATTCATCTTTTTTTCAAATACCGGTGAATTTTTTAAGTTTTCTGGTTTGGGAAAGTATAAAATTGTTACTACAGCGGAACCCTATCGGCTGTTTTTTTCTATGGTATTTTTATACCATCTTCACAGCTATACTGGATCAATAGTTCTACTCTTATTCTAGCCAGTCTGAATACTGGAACCTGAAGACACGAGCATCGCTCCTCGGCTCCGCCGAGCCTACTGATTGACCTTCTTGACAAACATCGCTTTGAGGCCGATCGAGAGGCCGTCCATTTTGCAGGAGATCTCGTGATCCCCTTCTTCCTGGATGCGAATCGGTTTGGACTTAGTGCCGCTCTTGAGCACATTGTTGGTGCCACTGAGCTTCTTGTCCTTGATCATCTGAACGATGTCACCGGTTTGTAGAATGTTGCCGAAGGCGTCTTTGACCACGCGCGGGCCAGTCGCAACCTCATCTTCTGCAACGATAGTCTTTTCCCATTCATGGCCGCAGACCATACATTCGAACTTATCAGAGTGCTCTGCAACATCGTCCATGGTGCAGAGTGGGCAGGTAGTATCAGACATGGATGCAGCTTTGCTGCATCAGTTTTAAGTTTCAAGTGTTAAGTGCTAGGTTTGGTGGGTGATGTCGTCTCCTCCTCAATCGAAAAAAGAGTGGCGGGTTACCCTTGGGGTGACTTTTGGAGTTATATTCGTGCTGCTTGTTATCCTGTCGTATCTTGGAATGGGGTCGAGGTGAGGCCATGCTAGTGGAGGCGCTCGGTCGAACGCTATCAACAATGGAAAACAGATCTTCACAGCTCTGTTTAGTTACGCATCTGATCACGATGGAATATTTCCTAATGAGCAAACGGTAATGGTGGAGTCGGGTGAATCTAGCGATACCGCCGAGGCGTGTTTTAGCCAATTGTTGAACGCTGGGAAGGTT
>JBLHPP010000228.1:0-3631 GCA_047624385.1 Crocinitomicaceae bacterium | reverse complement strand
TTCTATGGCAAATGTGATGCAATTTTTCTAGCCACAAGTGATTCGATGTATTATCTCTAAACTAGATGTCAGATCAGGAAGAGTCGGAAAAAAAAGTGGGTCACAGGATAGAGCCTAAGCAGCAACCTATCGACTTGCCTAATACTTCGGATTCGCAAAAGCACGACGAGTTTAGTAATTTACCAAAGACGGTAAATGCTCAGTATTTTAAGCCTCAAGTTGCCAATCATGACCAAGTCGAAAGTGGGTGGGGGCAAGAGGCCGCGGAAGTCCAAAACGGACGGCGTAATCTCCTTGTTGGTTTGCTCGTCCTAGCCGCGTTCTTCTCAGGATGTGTCGTTTGGGCTCTAGTGTTGGTTAATAGCGCCGAAGAAGTAGTAGAGGCTAGCACTGCTCCGGTAAGTACCGCTTTAAGTTTTGACGAAAAGTTAGAACTCCGAAATGCAACTGTGGCTGCGTATCTAAGTGCTGGGACATTACAGGAAAAAGCTCTCTATGTACGTAGTCCAAGGCGGGTTCTTCCACTGATGGATGCATACTATAAAAAGTTTCCTTTAGAGTCAGAACTGGTGAACGAAACGATAGTTGAGTCTCCAGTGATGGGTAAAGAAGGAGTGCTTTGGCGGGTGAGTGCGCGCGAGAAGAACTCTCAAGGGTCTCAATATTTGCTGGTTGAAACCCAAGAGGACGGAACATCCCAGGTAGACTGGGAGACCGATGTTGTTTACCAACCGTCAGATTGGAAAGCATTCAAAGCGTTAAAAAGTACCGAGGTGCACACGTTTAGAGCGCAGGTGCAGATTGCGCAGTTAGATGGTTTTCATGGGTTTGAATTTTCTGAGTATAACAAGTTTCGTTGTTTTAAGGTCACGCTTCCAGGTAGTGACGATTATCTTTGGGCCTACACTGAAATTGGCTCAGAGGAAGATGTGAAAATGGTGAGCCTTATCACCTCTGGTGGAAGAAGAAACATCAACACGAAGAGAGTCACATTAGTGATGCTGGAACTACGGTATCCAGAAAATGGTCAATCATCTAGATGTGTGCATTTGAGCCGTTTGGTTCAAGCTGGATGGCTGCATTGAGATAGGCTTGCTATTGACTCTTGTTTTTAGATGTGTGTGGGGTAGATTCCGAGCATTCAAAGCCGACGTGCTTTATTTTTTATGAAAATGACTAAGACTTGGATTTCTGGCATCATTGCCCTTATTACTCTCCAGTGGGTAGCCTCAGCAGGAGAGGTGCCAGAAGCATTAGCTGCGTGTTTTGATAAGGACAAGCCCGTGAAGGCTCAAATAATCGCAATTGTTCCACCCAAGGAATTTGAAGGGTTTGTTCAGAAGCTCAGTGAAGCAGCTCAGAAGGACCCAGAATGGTTCGCTGAGCATTCAAAGAAATCACCAGGGAGCCCACTTCCTTTGTTTGATGAAAAGCTGGGAATGAGCCAGGAAGAGTATGACAACTATGAGAAACTCTGGGCAAGTCGTACGGCTAAAAAGCTAGCAGACACCTCACTCATGCTTACTGAGGTAGGCGATGGTCAGTGGAAGATTAATGCTTCAGGTCCGGCGTCGATACTCACATTGTTACGTTATGATCCTAAGAAGAATACCTTTACCTCACCAAATGGGGAGTTAGAGGCCATCGCGAGCATTGCAGCACCTGAACGTAGTTTGTTAGGTGCTTGGACGGGTAAAGAATGGCGTTTTGAGGCAGATAATTCATTGACCAAGTCTAAAGAGAATGTCGCACTGGGGACGTCGAGTGATGGGAAATATTCCTTCCTTGTCTATCGCCTCCAAGAAGTAACTTCTAGAGGGAAACCACTCTTTGATAAAAGCTTGGTAATCCGCTTTGCCGCAAAGAAAGTGAAGTAACTCAGTATTCCTGACAGAGTGAATATTATCAGAATAATTTTGAATAGGCGACGTCTTTGGCGCCGCCTGTTTTATTGGATTATGATGCCTATTTTTATTCTGTTTACCTTGGGTAATATAGCTCTGAATAGCCATTGGACTAAGGGCTACCTAACTGGTGTTTTAGAGCAGAAAACGGGTGAAGTCTGGAAGATAGGGACTCTTACCTTGGCTCCTAATGGGGTCCTGCATATCTACGCTATAGAGAGCCAACTAGGTGATGGAGGGGTGTTGGTGGAACATGTTTCAGTGAGACCTAACTACGTACTGGCCCTGAAGAGGCAGTTAAGGTTTTCCGAGATTTGTATTGAGCAGCCAGAAATCACACTCACGGATGCTTGGATATTAGAAAAACTTGAGACCCCGGTTCAGGAATTCATTGAGGGGCCGATATTTGCAGCGCTTGAAACAAAAGAAACTCCTGATCGGGAAATCGCCATCGGCGGAGTTGAGCCTATTGATCAGCCAGTTGGTGGCGAGGACAATAGCGGAGATAACTCGGAGCCGACTGTGGCTGTAAACAAGATTGAGGTGAAGCCTAACGCCTCATCATCTCCCTTAGGAAATCACGACCCGACAGATTTTTATGAATCATGGCTGAGGGTGCGTGGTGCAAAATTGAATATAGTGAGTAAGTCTGGAGATATACTTGTCATAAACGGTGTTGAGGCGGATCTTCCAGTCGGAGGAAAAGATCTAACTGGTGAGCTGGGTTGGAAGAGTTTGTCGATGCTTGATCGAGAACTGGTGAGCGGAGGGTCGATAAAAATTGAAAAAAAGGGGCCAATTTTGAGTGTGAAAGAAACTGAAGTAGATTTCTTTGGTATCAAGCTTCAGCCTGATATTTATCTATGCCAGGCTCCACAAGGTCCCGTGTTCCAGATTGATATGAAGATTCCCGAGCAACGTGTAGAGGAGCTGTTCACTCATCTCGACCTCACCGTCAGTCTTTCTGTCGATAACATTTCAGGGCGGATGCAGCTCGCAGGTTTTGTGAATCATCCGTCTACGTGGCGAGGAATGGCTGATGTGAGAGCTCTAGATATTGTGGCGAAAGAAGGGCATCGGGAGACGGTAGCTCACTTTGAAAGTTTTTCATTCCAGTCTTTGTTAGATCGTGGAGTTTTCCAATCACCGAACATCCAGTTGAGAGGAGAAGAAATCACATTGATGAGTAATGGCGTATTGCACATGAATGGTGACGGGTATGGTGTGGTTCGGCTGATTATGTTGCCTGAAAAGACTAGCTGGATTAACAAAATCGCTAGCGGTAGTGGATTTTTCGAGGGTTTACGCGGATCGGCGATGCAACCATTTGAGACCAAAGATCTCTATTATATGGACATCAAAATTGACGGAAGTATTCTCTCACCTATGATGATGGTAGATAAAAAGACTGATTGGCAACCACTGTTGCCAGCAATCATTAGGCTCCAGTCATTCATCAAAGAGGAAAGACTAGAGGAGAAGCTCTAGTGAGTATCTAATACCACTTAGTGAATCAAAAGAGACTAATGCGGGAGTGATTTTTTGATGAATTAAGGCTAGACGAGGGAGTGGTGCGAGCACCATGACTAAGAGTGTAATGGGCACTTAGTTAAGTCTATTTTGGTGATCTTTGAGAGGCCTAGCAAGTTTTTTGCTTCATCGTGCCAGCTATTCGCTCCATCTTTCAAAATACTAGCCACTGAATACTAGCTACTTGCTACTCGATG
>JBLHPP010000227.1:0-3723 GCA_047624385.1 Crocinitomicaceae bacterium | reverse complement strand
AAAGCAAGTTCCTAGCAATTTACTCTCAATATGTCTAATAAAGATCAACTCATCAACCTAATGAGACTCCAGGTTCCCAATAATAATGGGGAACTTGGGGCTACTACCGTTAAAATTTCACGCCCTATTACTTGTCAGCAATCAAATGCCGAGGGGAAATTGAGCGAGGGCAGTTTTATGAATTCCGCGTTTTCTCACTTTCTTTCTTTTATCTCGCCGTATCATAGCGAGGACGAGGTCAATTGGATGAAGTTGTCCTTCAACCCTACCCACCACAAACCAAATGAAACCTGTTCTGAACCCCTGCACATGGATACTTGTTATCGCCGGATGCCTTTCCCTTTTCGCCCCGATGAGCCACGGGAAAAAGGAGAAGCCGCCCGTGCCCGATTTCACTCAAGGCGGTGGCAAAGACGAGTCCCACGATTGGAATCTCGGCGCGACTGGGAACTCGGAGAGGGGTCAGAGAGGGGGAAGTCCGTGCAGCTATTCCGTCGGTCTGGATGTGGTGGAAATTAGTGTCACCTACTTTTTTCAAAAAAATTGACACTTGGTTCTATTCTCATTATAAAGTGTACGAAGCTCTCATATTAAATGAATAAAGTTAATGTTCTCAAAATCATTGCGACAAAACACAAAATATAAAACATAACCCATAATATGAAAACAATAACAAATATGAAAAAAATCACAAAACTCTCCTTAGTCCTCTCTTTCATTGGATCGGCTGCCTTACAAGCACAGTTGATCAATGTGAATTTTGAAACCTTCACGCCTAGAAGATCGAAAGCATTGCTTCCTGAAAATAAGCTAGAAGGTCCTGCTGGGGGATTAGGGACAGAGTGGAATCAGTTTCTTAAGGAAGCTGCGAAAGGTGCTACTTCTCCAGTTCTAGTGGACTCAAAAGGCGCGAAGACGACGATCACGATCCAAACAAATTTTACGGAAGCTAGGTCAAATGGTAAGCGCAAAACGCCAATCTACGGGTCTTATGCCACAGATTTTGGTAAAGCAGCTTCACGCACTGTGACTATCGCTGGCTTGAATCCTAAGAAAATATACGATGTGTGGGTTAGTGCCCTGCGTAGTGGCGGAGATCCATTTCTTGCTACATGGTCCACGCCGAATCCAGTGAGTATCAAGCCAACGCAAGTACTTGATAACAGGCTCTACAAAGAAATTTTTAATTTTGAGGAAGGAGCTAACTACATCGTATTCCGCGCGGTCGAAGCTGATGCTTCTGGAACGGTCATTCTAAATGTTCAAGGTGCTTCACCAGCTGACGGCTTTGATGGCAAATACAGAGCAGGGTTATCTGGACTACAAATCAGCCCAGGCACACCCTTCGTGCCTCTCGAAATCACCAATGTTTCCTTTTCCAAGAAGGCTAAAAAGGTCAATGTGACCTGGCAGTCTAATCCTGGTGAGAGCTATGGGATTTATTTTTCTAAAGATAATAAACATTTCACTCAATATCCTCCAGCGGTGATCCCAGCTAGCGCATCTGGTCATAAGACCTCACTGACCTCATTCGTGAATCCTTTTCCTAACGCAAAAGCGAAACCCTATATTAAAATTGGACGGCCTGATCTGGTAGATCCAAAGGCGGTTAATATCTGGACAAACGGGTCATCTCTAAACCTCGTTTTTTCTGAGCAGATCAGGAAAGAGCTGGCAACGAACCCTGCTAACTTTACGCTTACAGACGGGAGCGGAGCTAGCGTGCCAGTTGCTTCAGCGAACTATGGTTTGACCAACAAAAACATTATTTTGACTCCTAAAGGATCACTTAAACCGAAAGAGGCCTACACGGTCACGATGAATAATCTCACAGACAATGCGGGACGAGCACTTCGTGGATCAAATAAACTGAGCATCAAGACATTCGATAATAACCCGAAAGGAGTGAAGGTATTCATCCTTGCGGGACAGTCCAATATGGTCGGTCGTGGAGAGTCTGAAAAAGGTAACGGGGGGGTGGCTGGTGCGATTGGTAGCTTGCGCTATATGGTCAAAATCGACCCGAAGAATTATGGTCACCTTGTGGATGGTAAAGGAAATTGGGCAGCTCGTTCTGATGTTAAGATCAAGTGGGGTAACAACAAGGGGGAGCTGCAGGTTGGGTTTGGTAAGAGAGCTCAGTTCGGTCCTGAAATCGGAGCCGGCAATGTTCTAGGAGATGCTTATACGCAACCCATTCTCATTATCAAAGCGGCATGGGGCGGCAAGAGCCTAGAAACAGATTTCCGCTCACCACGACAGGAGGCTAATAGAGGTGGCGAAACTGGCTTCTATTATTTGGCGATGATGGAACAAGTCCGCGATGCTCTTGATGACTTTCAGACAGAGTTCCCAGAGCTTGTAGGACAGGGATACCAAATTGCTGGCTTCGGTTGGCATCAAGGGATCAACGACGTGTTCAGTGCGAAGACATCGGGGAACTACGAAGCAAATATGGTAGATTTCATTAAGTCCGTTCGTGATGAGCTAGGTCAGCCAAACCTTCCATTCTCCATCGCCACAACAAGTCATAAAAGAGACCCAATGCCAGAGATGCAGACCGCTGTGATCAATGCTCAGCTAGCCGTCGCAGACGCGAAAAAGTACCCAGAATTTGCAGGTAATGTATTCTCTACCGATGCAGCTCCGTTTCACCGTGAGTTAGCGGTTTCCCCAGACGGTGATTGGACACATTGGAACGATAACGGAGAAACCCTCTACCTCATCGGCAAGGCAATCGGAGATGGATTGGTGAAGATGATTTCTTCGAAGTAAGGATGAACTAAGTGCCATTCAGGCGCTTGTTTAACGATGTAGGCTTGTTGGGTTCGATGGCTCCACTCGAGGTCTATTCCGTATCGGAAGGTTCTTGATCCTTGAGATCTTCAAACTTGGTCGCCATCGTAGGGTTGCGGCGGGTCAATTTCTTGACGGTGACATCCTGCGCCTTGTCGTTGGCGAGACGAAAATCCATAAAAATTTTAAGAACTTTAAGATAAACTGATATGAACATCACTGTAGAAAAAAAACCAGAATGCATGGCTACTGTAAAAGTAAAGTTGCCAGCAGACAAAGTGGCTTCAGAGCGCCAGACCATCGTTAGCGGATACACTAAAGAAGCGAAGATCCCAGGTTTCAGACCGGGAAAGGCACCGACAAAGGTGATCGAGAAGAGATTTGAAAAGCAGATCAAGGATGAGCATTACAGCCGCCTTATCAATGCTGGATGTGATGATGCGATCAAGCAAGAATCCCTGAAAGTAATCTCAGTGAATGTGACGGGTGAGCCTAGCTTCAGCGATGCAGGTGAACTTTCATTTTCGGCAGACATCATCCTCGCACCAGAATTTGAAGTGCCTGAGTATCTTGGAATTGAAATAGAAGCGCTGAGCGACGAGGTCACAGATGCAGAGCTGGATAGCTCGCTTACTGACCTACAACAAAGATTTGCAGAGTTCAATGACGTGGATCGTGGGCTCAGTGATGGCGACTTCGCGGTGGTGGACTTCACCGCTACTACAGATGGTAAGCCAGTGGCGGAGGTTATCGGTAAGCCAGCAGGCTTCTTAGACGGACGTGAAGATCACTGGACTAAAATTGAAGATGACTCGTTCATGCCAGGATTTGGCAGTGGGCTCAAAGGTCTGAAAGCTGGTGATAAGAAAGAGCTCAAGCTGACGATGAATGATGAGTTTCCACTCTCAGATGTACGCGGAGTAGAGA
>JBLHPP010000226.1:0-3725 GCA_047624385.1 Crocinitomicaceae bacterium | reverse complement strand
GAAAGCCTTTCTGCGCAAGGCTGCGTTATTCTTCGTTCATGGATAAAAATCCGCTCACTCATCACGCCTAGCCTCGCTTGAAATTCTTTCCAGCACCACCAACGCTAGTTGCCGGAGGTGCCCTTAAGTCTATTTTGGTGAGCTTTGAGACGTATTGTTTTGCTAGCGTGACCTTCGACTTTCAGACCTTAGAAATCTCATAGTGTCAAACGTCACCAGGTCGACAGCCCAAACTCATCACGTGATCGCGATAGTTGGCGATCAAAGCTGAGGTTCCACCAATTTTCCGAGCCACCGGCGAGGGAGATCAACGATCCGAGCCTTAGCATCAGCCTCGTATTTTTGCTCACAACTCTTCAAGTCGTTTTCAAACATCCTTCGCTGGGCTCGCGCAAAGCGCTTACTCAGGACATGCACATTGATCTCGTCATTGATGAAGAATGTGCGGTCATCGAAGTTCCCCGAGCCAATGATCGAAAGCTCATCATCCACCACAATCAACTTGCCGTGCATCATGCTTGGTTGAAATTCATAAATCCTAGCTCCGGAAGCTAACAACTCTGGCCAATACGACATCGATATCTGGCGCACAATCGGCGTGTCGATATGGTCGTTGGGCAAAATAATATCCACCGCGACTCCGCGCAGCATAGCTCGCAGAAGTGCCTTGCGCAGCTGCTTGTTTGGTAAGAAATACGCATGCTCTATCAAGATCGATTTCTGAGCGGCATCGATTGCCAACAAATATCCAGCGCCCAGAGTATCGCCCCTCTCACAAGGAGCGCCTAACACCACCTGAGCCTTCATATTGCCAACCCGCGCCAACTTCGGAAAATACCCATTACTCTCCAGTTCCACTCCACGTAGCTCCGCCCAGTTATTCATGAATCCACGTTGCAGTTCAGCCACCAGAGGACCACGCACGCGGTACATCGTGTCCCGCCATTGCCACTTCCCTTTGGCAGCGCCATTCCAACAATCAGCATAGCCAGCACCACCGGTGAAACCCAGCTTGCCATCAACTACCAAGATCTTCCTGTGGTCTCGGTTATTACCATACAGGAGCCTAAATAAATTGAATGGTCTATAGAGCTCCACCTCCACTCCTGCATTACGTAAAGCAATCAAGTAGCGCTCATCTAACTTCATCGAGCCCACCCCATCTAGAATCACATGGACCCGCACTCCAGCCTTAGCGCGCTCGCACATTGCCATCACCAAATCATAGGTTACATAGCCATTTACTGCGACAAAGGTCTCAAAGGTGATCGTCTTCTTGGCCGACTTCACGGCCTCTAGCATCACTGGGAAATACTCACCGCCATTGACTAGGCTGTCTATCTGATTCCCCTCAGTCCATACCGCCTTAGCCTCCTGCTCCATCGCCTCATCAAATTGCTGTGATGCCAATGCCGGTGCAGACACACCCATTCCAATGAAGGGACTGTCATCGAGCTTCGCACAGGAAACCAAACTGACAATCGACAAAGCACAAACCAAATACCTAACCATCTCTATCAAACCTCGCAAAGTATGAAGCCCATCACAAAAAACGCAAACTCTACTTGAGCCGACACACACGATGGAACGACACAACCGCGAAAAATACGAAAGGCGCCAAACGTCTAGGACGATGAAACTTCTTTACCACGAATGGCCCTAATTTCACCAATCAAGGCTGGAACAAGGAAACACAGAGACCCTCAATTCTAAATTCTAAATTCCTAATCGGAGCGCAGCGCCCCCACCCTGTAATGGCCGGTGAGCGGGTATTCGAAGAGGCTGGATTCCTCCCGCGCTCCCGAGCCGATATTATGAATCACCATCAGCCGCCCATCAGTTCCGCGCTTATCACTCACAATCATAATGTGCGGCAATCGACCAGCAACGGTACAGGTCACTAAATCTCCAGGTTGGTAGTCGGCAGCTTTATCCGTCACCGGCATTGACCAGCCTTGTCGCTTGAAGTACCTCTTCAAGTTAGGCACTCGACGATGGTCGATACTTTTATCCGTACGCTTGAGCCCCCAATTCTTAGGATACTTGGAAAAATGTTTCAGCATATCCTCATGGACTACTTTCTGCAGGTCTATTCCGCAGCCTTTACGCAAAGCCCGTATCACCACATCCGTACACACACCCTTCTCGATGGGCAGGTCACCACCAGGATACTCTAAGCCGACATAGGCGGGATCATAAGTCAGGGTCTTCCCGACTTGCCAACGTGCCGCAGCAACAAGCTTCTGCGACTGGGTGCCCCCTCTCGATCCGGCTAGCTCAGGACCTTTTCCCAAGACTGACTGAGCTTCTATCGAGTCTGCTATCAGTAATATAATTCCAAAGACACAACAAATGGCATGTAACTTTCTCTGCATAGTTCCTTATATAGTTACAGAGAGAGGCTTCCAGTCTTTTTCGCCTCAAATAACGACACTACAATTACAATGAAAATCCTGACAATTCTCGGTTCACTCCTTCTTAGTTACTCACTCATGGCCGAAAACAACGGTAAACATGTCAACGAGGGCTTCCTCAAAACTGCGAGAGAATATGACGCCAAAGCCGAGCGCGCTGCCAATAGCGATAACGCACACAATGCAGCAATCTACAAAAAGCTAGCAGCAATCAAACGAGAAGCCGCTGTCAGCACTAACGGCTACGACTGGGGCGAGTACCACAAACTCAATGGTCAGCTCAACCACGACCACAAAAAGGCGAATCACGAGAAAAAGAAGAATAAGCCCTCTGGCTTTGAAAGCGCCGCTCAGAGGTACGACCATCTCTCGAAGAAAGCACTTGATGCTGGAGACCCAGAGAAAGCAGCCACCTACGCACGCCTAGCCGGAATGAAACGCGAAGCCCAAAAGGCTGGCGGCAACTACGATTGGACCGAGTACCGCAAACTCAATAGCCAGCTCAACAATGGCGACAACAAAGAAGCTAAAAAGAAAAAGCCGATGCGCAAAGAGAAGATGAAGGAAAAAGTCAGCCCCGAGACAAAGATGAACAAAAAGGTGGTGAAAAAAACAACCCGTCAAGCCACACCGACTAACTACATCTCATCAGCGCAGAAGCACGCAGAGCTAGCCAATAAATCAAGCGCAGCTAAGGACAATTACTCAGCCCAAATACACACTCGCCTTGCTGCCATCCTGATCGACGCCGCCGCAAAACAGTCAGAAAACCGAGTCGTCGACTGGACCGAGTACAATGAACTCAAAGAGCTACTCGGTAAGTAATAGCCTAAGGCCAAAGTCACCAGACTTTGCTAACTCGACCTACGACTTTTAGACTTTAGACACCTCCCAGCGTCAAACGTCCTAAAGTCGAAAGTCCAGACACATCGCGTGGTCGAGATACTAGAAAAAAACCACTTCATTGCGCCAGCAACTTTCGCCCTTTTTTTTGCGGCAAAGATCACTGCAACGGAATTGTTAATTATTAATTGGAGCGCAGCGACTAAAACGGGATGTCGTCGTCATCGGCGAAATTCGCGCTCGGGGCAGCCGGTGAAGCACCTTGTTGCTGTTGCTGTTGCGGAGGTGGCGTTTGTTGTTGCTGGGGTGCAGATTGCTGTGGACTCGATTGAGGCTGACCACCGCCGCCATTGTTGTTATTGCTTCCGGCAAATTGGACATTTTCACCAATAACTTTGAGCTTATAGCGCTGTTTTCCTGACTGCTGATCAGTCCAGCTATCCATCTGTAGGCGCCCTTCGATGAAGA
>JBLHPP010000225.1:0-3788 GCA_047624385.1 Crocinitomicaceae bacterium | reverse complement strand
GCAGAAGCTTGATAAGCTGATCCGCCTGAACAGCACGCGCCACGACTACCTAGATCGCTTCCACAAGATGATCGAAGACTACAACAACGGTGCCCACAGCATCGAAGAACTCTTCGAGCAACTCGTCAACCTGTCCAAGGAACTCAACGAGGAAGAACAACGCCACATGCGCGAGAACATCAGCGAAGAAGAGCTCGCCGTCTTCGACATCCTCACACGCCCTGGCCCAGAACTTTCACAGAAAGAGACCGAAGCTATCAAGCTAGTCTGCCGCGACATGCTCGCCAAGCTGAAGACTGAGAAGCTGGTGCTCTCCTGGCGACAAAAGCGCACGGCGAGAGCTGCTGTGCGTGTCGCCATCGAAGAGATGCTCGATGCAGGTCTCCCCGAGGCCTACACCATCGACCTCTTCGAAGCAAAGTGCGGAGCCCTCTACCAACACGTCCTCCAGAAGTACCCCGACACCGGAGAAAGCGTCTACGAAGGAATCGTGGCGTAGAAGGATTAGGCCCGAAAAACTTATTTAGACTCGCAACTTCCAGAGCCGAGAAATGTTTACTCGTTTGCCTAGAAAACAGAAAAAGGTACAGAATACTTAAGCTTTTCAGGTCAGTCGCTAAAAACGATTTTATACAAATAAGTCAACCTGGATAGACCGAGGTACAAGTGGGACCACGTGCCACTTTACGTGCCACTTGACCACATTTTTAAAAGAAGAAAGCCCGCTACCGTTGTAGGTAGCGGGCTTTTCGCGAATGGCAGACCGGGAGGGATTCGAACCCTCGATACCATTACTGGTATACTCCCTTAGCAGGGGAGCGCTTTCGACCACTCAGCCACCGGTCCAGTGATTCGTTCGTCGAAGTGCAGGGAAAGAACCATATAGCAGAGACCTCGTCAACACTTCTGCACAAAAATAATAGCATTTTGACAAGCGATTCTTGAGTCCTAGCCTCAATGGCATACCTTCCTAGGCATATGAGATTACTCACCATTCTCCTGCTCATTTCATTATCAATGATTTGCAACAATTCTTGCACCTCAGGAACACCCCAAACAACTCCCACCAAACCGGAGGGTGACGCACTCGTTGGAAGAGTCGCATCTATTTATCTAGAGCAAAATTATATGCTCGTACAAAAATATCGCAGCTTCGAGACCGATCTCGATGCTATATTTTACTCCCGCGGAGTAGACGGATCCGTCAATGCTCTCAAAATGACAGGTCAAAAGCTCGGTCAGTTCTATATCGCTGATCTTAGCAATGGAAACTACACAGTAAACGACCCAGTATTCATGCGCGATCTACGTAACTCCTCACAAGTCGATACATATAAACCAGCTGGAACGGACCTGAGCCGATGAGTAGAAGGTTAAAAAAATATAGTGGATAGAGTCATTTTTACTCATTTTTCTAAATATTTTAAAAAAGTTAAGGATTTATATTGCCCCTTTTTTTAAAAAAACGTTAGGATGTCTCTAATCTTCGAGAGCCACTCTCGTTGACTCAACCCAAACTACACACCACAGCGTCCTATGAACAAATCCTCCAATACGAATACAACCACCAGCCGGGCTGAAGCTGAGCGCCTTGCGGACTTTGTTCTGTTCACCCAACGTTCCTGCATACTGAACCTTTCTACGGAACTCAACCGTGGTAAAATTTCGTTTCCTCAGTTTTTCCTCATGGCCTATCTTTCAAGTGAAGACTACCTCACTATGTCCGACATAGCTAAGAAGATGGGTCACTCTACTGCAGCTGCTACAGGGCTTGTGGATCGCCTAGAGAAGCTTGGGTACGTTGAGCGTGTACACGCAGCTGAGGATCGCCGTAAGATCATGGTTCGCATTACCAGCAAAGGAACAGACCTCGTCGCACTAATGCGTGGTGAAATAGCAACGAGCCTTGCTGATACTATGGCAGAGATGGACGAAGAGGAAGCCGATACTATTCGCCACGCTCAAATGATGATCAATCGATAATCATTCCGGACTTAAGTGTCCTAATTTTTTTTCTAAACGCACAGTCGCAAGCTGTGCGTTTTTTATTGGCCTAGTACCAAGAAGAGAAACACCTCAGACTGAATATTTTCAGCTAAAGTTTTCTTTAACTCCAAGGCCATTCTAAAAACTAGCAACAGGAGTCATCATCACAGCAATCACTGGATTCAGTCGTCAGATTGTAATCTTGGCCCTTTGTTTCGCGAGGGTGCCGGACCGCGGTGCGAGCGCAATCAAATGGCTCTGCATCAGCTAAGGTAATTTCTTTAATAGGGTCTAAAAATGTAAAATTCTCAGCATAAGGAGACTGCTTATAGAGATTGTATGTCTTATCACAGACTGCGTATCGCTTACCCCGTTCCATCGCATGGCCGTCATCATCCAGAACTTTCTTGAATGGTCCATTGTATATCACTGCTTGATTACGTTCGACACACGGCCCTTCCTTGCCCTTCCAAGCCTGCACCGTGACAGAACGAAACTCTATTCCTTCTACAGTTTGCCATGGCTCGCTCTCGAACTTTACAAATTCAACGCCATAGAAGCCGGCATCTTCAAAGGCTTTAAGGAAGCCCTCTTCGGTCATCGCTCCTGAAATACAGCCACTCCATAAATAGTCATCTTTCTGCAAATGTTCAGGTACTTCTTCGTCAGCGACTATGTCGGAAATGACAGCGCGTCCCCCCTTCTTTAATACTCGATAGATTTCTTGGAACATTTGTTCCTTCAATTCAGGCTCAACAAGGTTGAGAACACAGTTGGAAACTACCACATCAACAGTGTTGTCTTCCACTAGTGGCTTATTTTCTCGAATACCTTGTGCAACCACTTCTAGTCCCATCCAGGCATTTGCATCAGTTACTGGATTTTCTGCGAGATACTCTTCTAGCAATCTTAAATCTAAAGCTAGATCTTGAATGCGACCCTTACGGAATTCAACATTAGAATAGCCAATGGCATCAGCAATAATTGGGGCGTTACGCTCAGCAACCTCTATCATGTCATCAGTCATATCAACACCGATGACCTTACCTTGTTCACCCACCACTTGAGCAGCTATGAAACAAATTTTCCCAGTACCACTCCCAAGGTCCAATACTGTTTCTCCAAGCTTGAGCCATTTCGAGGGATCTCCGCAGCCATAATCTTTTTCGATCACCTCTTGCGGAATTACTTTTAAATATTTCGGGTCATAGTCAACTGGGCAACACAATGCAGCCTCAGCTTGATTCGCGGCAGCAGCGTAGCGGTCCTTGACGGCAGATTCGGTTTTCATAGTAGATTCTTAGTAGAAATTTTGTGAGTCAGGGTAATTTGAATAAAAAAATGCGCGACCTAGAAGCTGCGCATAGTTAGAATGAGGTAAATAGGAAACTAGAATAACTTTACCATATCTTTTTTCTTTGCTTTGGTTAGGACCATATAGGTTTTATCACCTTCGCGCCAGTGTGCTATATTGAACTGCGTCTTGGAACAGCCGTAACAACTTTCTAGTGAAATACTCTTCATTGAGCTAAGCTTGTCCGCGTCGGAAAGATTGGCTGAGTCGACCACCATCAAGTGCACCACGCCCATTCCTTCTTTCTTAAAACAGAGTAAAGAAATTGGTAGCCCACTATCCAGATACATCTCACGGGCTCCTATAAGCTTAGCGGCTGCCAGACCGATTGGAAGATGGGAAGGAACTGGGTGATCCTTTGTATTTAAGAACTCCATCGCTGCGGAAGCACAATCTAAGTCAGTGTTAAGCTTGATCTGATCTGGTGATTTTAGTTTCGCTGCCATTT
>JBLHPP010000224.1:0-3846 GCA_047624385.1 Crocinitomicaceae bacterium | reverse complement strand
AGCAGATGCGTGAGCGCGTGCTCAACCGATTCCGTGAAGGTAAAGTAGAACTGCTCATCGCTACAGACGTGGCAGCTCGAGGACTCGACATCGATGAAGTCGATATCGTCGTCAACTACGACCTTCCGCAGGATCCAGAAGACTACGTGCACCGTATCGGCCGTACTGGCCGTGCTGGCCGTTCTGGTCGCGCAGTTTCTTTCGTCTTCGGTCGTGACGTATACCGTTTGCAGAACGTAGAGCGCTACACACGCAGCAAGATTACCCGTGAGAAAGTTCCTTCTCAGGAAGAAATCGAAGGCAAGCGTGCTGACGTACTTTTCGAAAGCGTGAAGCTTAAGCTCGAAGAGCAAACGAAAGGCGCACCATTCATCAACTACGTAGACCGTCTCCTAGAGCAGGGCTACGCTGCCACTGACATCGCAGGCACACTCTTCGGAATGATGCGTGAGACTGTTGGCCGTGAAGGTGAAGCAATTCAAGAAGACCGCCCAGGCGGAGATCGTGGCGGTGATGACCGCCGTGAGCGTGGTGGAGGTCGTGATCGCGACCGTGGTGGACGCGATGACCGTCGTGGAGGTCGTGATGACCGCCGTGGTGGTGGTGATCGTTTCGAAAGAGGTGGTGACCGTGGCGGAGATCGCCACGAGCGTGGCCCAGTCGATCGTGATGCCCGCCGCAATGAAGTAGCAGCAGGAATGAAGCAGGTCTTCATCGGTGCAGGTGGTGTTCTAGGTGTCGCTCCTGGCGAACTCGCTGGCATGATCTATTCTGAAGCAAACATCGACAGTGGTAGCCTCGGTAAGATCCGTATCTTCCCTAAGCACTCACTCATTCAGGTGAAAGATGGCGACGAGAACAAGGTGATCGACGCGCTCAAGGGACAAAAGCTCCGAGGCAAGGCATTCCCATGCCGCCTCGACCGCGACATCTAAACCTCGCTTAAATCAATAATTTTCAAAGGGCGTTCTCGTAAATGAGAGCGCCCTTTTTACGTAGCATGCGCCGTCATGATCAAATATCTCGGCAGAGCCGCACTTTTCAACACTGGCGTAACCGAGAGCCGTTTGAGTGCCATTAATGGCGCCACATCTCAAGCCCACTCGCGGTTTACTTCAGCTCACTCATTGCCTTTCGCTCTACACGACAAAGATTTAAGAACTCTACAATCAATGTGTTCGTCCAGTGTTACAAAACCTCGGAGTGCTGCGTCAAGTACCAGCACTCCAAGGGAGAGAGTGGTTATTGACTCTGGTCATTTTGGATGAAAAATTACCGTGTAGTGTGATTGACCGTGCACTTGGGTGCTTACTCCATCACACTCTGAAATGTTGGCATCAGAGCCTTGGCCCAAATTTCGTAGCCAGCCGGCTTGAGGTGGATCTTATCATCAGCGTAGGCTTCGGGTTTGAGAGTGCCATCAGCATTAGTGAAGGCTGCAGTGAGATCGAGGTAGGTGACGTGTTTTTTCTCCCCGAGTGGGGCAATATTTTTTTGAATCTGGGCAGTGATGATACGCGAGGCTTCATCTGGGTTCTGACCTGATGGGAAGAGGCCTAATAAAATGATTTTGGATTCAGGAAGTTTAGCGGTCAACTCCTCAACTAGTGCCTCAATACCGCCGGTGATTTGATCGGCATTGTGGTTTGCTGTGAGTAGGTTGTTGACGCCTACCATGACGACCACCGCCTTGGGCTTGAGCCCGTTAAAGTTACCGTGAGCGAGGCGATAGAGTAGATGTTCTGTGCGGTCGCCAGAGATGCCAAATGAGGCAGTTTTCCATTTGTCGGCAAAGAATTTATCAATTGGTCGCTTGCCGCCTTTTTCAGCGACTCGCTTATGAGAACCTGTCCAGGACTGGGTGATCGAGTCGCCGAAGAAGATGAGATCGAGGTCTTGGTTCTCCATAGCTACTTTATTGATTTTTTCTAACTGGTCCCACCAGATTCCATCTCCCCAACCAGCGGATTTGCCGCGGAATTCTGCCGATGGTGCAGCCATTGTCGCTGGGTTTACGTAGCTGCCATTACAGCGCAGTGCAAAATCTACAATCGGCTGTGGGTTTGGTAATGAATGTGGGTGGTGGCCTTTTCCTTCTTTAAGAATAATTTCAGCATGACCATCTAACTGCTCAGCCGCCAACTGGGAGTTTTCAATGCCGGGCACGACATTGTCAGCAGTGCCCACGAGATACAGCAATGGGATTTTAGCTGCCTTTATTTTAGCAATGGTATCGATAGGGTTTCCTTTGAATGCTCTGGCCGTATCATCAGATTTGAAGCCATAAGCTTGCTTGCATTTTTCCCAAGTCGAAGCGCTGCCTTTACCGGAGCCAAAGCCGGCAGGCCAGCTTTTGATGTCCATCACGCAGTTATCTCCATAGATTCCAGCTACTTTCTTTGGGTTGGCAACTGACCAGTTATGAATAGATAATCCACCGCGACTCATGCCTTCTAAAAAGGGTGTCTTCGAGAGACCGATGGATTGCATGGCATAGTAAAAGGTGTCCCAGCGTTGGGTGGCTTTAGGAGAGCCAAAGAGGTTGGCCACATCACAGTAAACAATATGCCACCCTAGTTCTAACATAGTTACGTCGAATTGTGGCTGGTGCCCCCAGAAGCGTGCCCGCCAAACCCATGGCCTACCAGCAGCGGCCACCTTTGGGCTCACAACTTTGCAGGCAGTTTCTTTAAATTTAAAACTTTGCATCACATAGCCATGGAAGTTTCCAAACTTTGCTCCTTCCATTGTTTCAGTATTCCAGTCGCTTTCGCGGTCGGTCGTGAGGTAGCGATGGAGGTGGCGAGCCATGACTTCTGCGCCGAAAGAATTTGGGTGCACTCCATCAGGAATCCAGTCCTTGTGGTTGACCAGTGGGGTGTGGAGGTCGATGAGCTCGGTGCCTAGTTCGAGAGCCACAGTACGAATCAATGGAGCGAGCTCGTTACGCGTGACTTTCTCTGTGATGCCCCACTTGTCTTGGACGACAGGTACTGGCTGGCAGAGGATGACGCGTGGGTTGTTAGGAAGGGAGGTGTAGGACTGAACCAGCGCCTTGGTGTCATCGGAAAATTCTGCTTTGAATTTCCAGTTCTGGGGTTTCGAATCGTTGGTGCCTAACTTGATAATGACGATATCAGGCTGGTAGCTCAGAGAGTTTTGGTAGGATTTTTCCTTGGTATAGGGGTGATCGCCTTTGTTTAGCATGGTGCGGCCGCTGACACCAAAATTACGGACCTCGTAGTCCTCGCCTAGCAAGTAGCCTAGCTGGGCTGGGTAATTGAGCTTCTCACGTGCGGCTACTCCTGCGCCAAAGGTGATAGAATCGCCCACACAGGCAATTTTAGTTTGAGCCGATAGACTGACGGTGAGTGCCAGGCCTGTTAAAAAAAGGGATTTCATATAAAGGTGAATTGCTAGAGTTGGCCATAAATACTCAAAATTGTAAGACGGCCTTTCAGTGAAGTTGTTTCCGCCGGTAATGACTAGAATACTGGATTCACTAAGTGGTATAATGGGCACCTCTGGCAACTCCCGACGATGCTGTTTTGTGTGTTTAGGTTGAAAATTTATAAGTGAAGATTAGATTATTAAAATAGAACCCTATGGGCAGAAGAGTATCCAGCGTATAGCTTCGTTTCATTTTATACAGAGATATTTATCTCTATATAAAATGCGCCTTGCTCTACTTGTTTTACTTTTCTGCATCATCATCGCTAGTTACCGGAGCTACCCTAATGTCAGAGTAATTTTTTGATAAATCTATTTTGGTGAGCTTTGAGGCGTATTATTTTGCTTCATCGTGTGGCTATTCGTTCCATCGATCAAGATGCTAGCTACTGAATA
>JBLHPP010000223.1:0-3860 GCA_047624385.1 Crocinitomicaceae bacterium | reverse complement strand
TTAAAGAATTAATAACTCACACACCGACAGCGGGAGTTGCCCTATAGAATAAGCTAAAAAACACAGGGTCGATGATCTACTGACGGCGATAGTCATTGAGATCAAAATGCTTAGAGCTATGCGTTGGTTCTGGTCTAAATATAAGCCACGCAATCCACCCCCATGGGAAAAAAAGCACAACAGCACACCAAACAAGAATAGGTGACTTGTTTCGTAGTCGAGCATCATGAACACACCACGAAGTAATAAGGAATAGAACAACGAGGATTATAATTAAGAATAGTAAAGGTGTTATTACTTCCTGCACAATGACTTAGGTTTAATTTTACTGGATTTCATTACTTCGCCGTGATTGTTTATCAGGTGCAATCGAGAGTTCATTTTATAGCACAACGCAAAGCACACTTACAATTGTGGGTACTTAGATTTTTATCCAATGGTCATATAGTTATTAGATTAGCTTATGAGAATGAGCGCCATTACGAGCACTATAATTAGACTAACACTAACAAAAAAACTCATAGAAACAATTACGAACTGACGGCTCTTCACTCCAGACTTGGCGTGCTGCCTCCCTATAAAGGCTTGATTCTGACCAGCCAGAATAATGGGGAGTATAGCAGTTTCCATGGATTTTTAACTGTTGGTATCAGTGAACATTTTCCAACCGCCTTGTTTTCTTTGCAGATCTTTGAGGAACACCGGACAATTTCTAAAGACTTGCTGAGAGATAAGGAATGAACCTATTGTTCCTCCCAGGCCACTTCTAAAAGCACCCCATGACTCTGGGAGTAAAAGTATGGGAACTAATACTGCAACGATAATAGAAGCGTAGGTTGACCACTGTTTGAACGCCATGATGCAAGCATTTGTATAAACAATCTTTCGAAGCTCCTTAGAAACACCGTTGAACTCAGGAATTGATTTATATGACCAGTAGATTTTCATAGATTTCGATCGGCTGAGCAGCCAAAACTCCAAAACTCTACACAAATGGATAAACATGGGTAGAATAAACAGCTGGATCCTTAATCGGTGGGTTACCCAGACCTAGCAAACCACATCCCTGATGATGATTTATCCCGCGGTTTCCCCTCTTTATCGAATCTGAGTGCTTGCAGCGAAGTTATGACTGCGGTATCTGTCCACACGATGAAACAAATCACACTCTTACTACTCGCTTCTCTCTGCACTCTATTCACAGCCTGTGACCAACCAAAAAACCCAGCACCCGTATCAGAACAAGCAACAAAACCTGCAGCAAATCCTGAATCCGCGGCAGATCCCGCGGCAGTAGCGGAGGTGACGGATGTCCGCATCATCATCCACACTGATAAAGGTGATGTTGGAGCGACTATCTTTGCCACTAAGGTGCCAATCACTGCTGCAAATTTCCTCAACCTAGCTAATCGCGGTTATTACAATGGTGTGAAATTCCACCGCGTCATTCC
This sequence comes from Crocinitomicaceae bacterium, assembly GCA_047624385.1. Classification (GTDB taxonomy): domain Bacteria; phylum Verrucomicrobiota; class Verrucomicrobiia; order Verrucomicrobiales; family Akkermansiaceae; genus Rubritalea. The sequence goes on along the minus strand of JBLHPP010000223.1, from coordinate 2,409 downwards.
TAACTTCATGGTCCAAGGAGGCGACCCAACCGAGACAGGCCGCGGTGGCCCAGGCTACAAATTTGAAGATGAATTTGTAGCTGAACTAAAGCACAGCAAAGCAGGCACATTCTCAATGGCCAATGCGGGACCTGGTACCAATGGGTCACAGTTTTTCATCACTCACAAAGCCACTCCTCACCTAGATCGACGCCACACCGTCTTTGGTGAAGTCACTAAAGGCATGGAGAATGTGAATGCAATCACAGGTAAACTTTCTGGTCCAGGCTGGAAAACTGATGGAGTTGGTAGCAAGATAACTTCAATCGAGATCCTCGACAATTGTGATGAACTCTACAAAGCGCAATCCCAACGCATTGCCGATTGGAATACGGTACTTGATGTGAGCCACCCACGTAAAAGTAAGTAATACCAACCGCTAAAAATCACTCAATGAGCTCAGGAGATCCTCCTGAGCTTTCTTTTTTTTAGCCCTAACGCATATTGGGAATGACATTTCCCTGCTCCCTCCTAGACTTCAAAGCGTAATGCCTATCTGGATACCACCCATCATCGCCTTCTTACTTGGCTCAATCCCCTTCGGGCTTCTCATCGCGAAGTCTAAAGGCATCAACATCCGCGAGCATGGCTCAGGAAACATCGGTGCCACCAATGTGCTTCGCGTCGTTGGTAAAAAATACGGGATCACTTGTTTTTTACTCGATTTCCTAAAGGGACTCATTCCCACATTCATAGCGATAAACCTTATTCGATTTGATCAACCTGCTGATGTCGTGGCAAAAAACTTCATGTTACTTCCTAGCTTACAGGGTCACGCTAGCATGCTCAGTCAGATCAATGCACAAGGACTACACATACTGACGGGGCTCTGCGCTGTCATGGGTCATAACTATTCTCCTTGGGTCTCATTTAAAGGTGGTAAAGGTGTTGCTACTTCGGCTGGGGTTTTTACAGCCCTCGCTCCATTTGGATTAATTGTCCTAGGCCTCATTTGGTTTATTTGTTTTAAGCTCACACGCTACGTTTCTGCTGCCAGCATTCTGGCTTCAGCCTCACTTCCATTTGTCGTGGTCTACGGCTCATGGCGTCATGGCAAATTTGCCGATGGCACCTGGAATAAACCACTATTAGCTTTCGCTGTCTTCATAGCTCTCATGTCCATCTGGAAGCATCGCACTAACATCGTTAAGTTGATGAACGGCACTGAGAATAGTTTCACCCCTAAAAGTAAAAAAAACTAAATCATGTCCTTTGATTCATCCCAATCCGCTGTTGTACTAGGTTCTGGTTCATGGGGCACAGCTTTAGCGATGGTGCTTTCTGAGCATTTTTCTAAAGTCACCCTCATAGGCCGCAACATCGAACAATGTGCAGAAATTAATAGTTTCCACACCAACGCCAACTACCTGCCACGTGTTGAGTTACCAAAAAATATCGTGGCTTCTATTGATTACGCAGACGTGGCTGATGCTTCACTCATCCTTTTTGTCCTGCCTACATCCGCGACTCGTGCAGCCGCTACCAAGCTTGCTACTATGGGGGTTGCCGCAGACATTCCTCTCGTTTCTTGCTCGAAAGGCATTGAGCGAGGCTCTGGGATTCGCATGAGCGAGATTATTTCCGAGCTTCTACCTAACAATCCAATAGCAGTCCATTCGGGACCGACTCACGCAGAAGAAGTCTCCGCCCACCTCGCCTCAGCCGCCGTTGTTGGCTGCACCAATAAAGTTCTGGCTGAAGACCTCCAATCAGTCTTCACTACATCCTATTTCCGTACTTACACCAGCGATGATGTGGCTGGGATCGAGCTCGGTGGTGCGCTCAAAAATGTCTTCGCAATCGCAGCCGGTATCATTTCAGGTATCGGACTTGGCGATAATGCTATCGCGGCGCTCGTCACACGTGGCCTCGCCGAGATGACACGCCTGGGTATCGCTCTCGGCGGCAGACCAGAAACTTTCTCCGGACTCTCAGGCATCGGTGACCTTATGGTCACCTGCTATTCCCCCCATTCGCGTAATAACCGTGTGGGTAAAGCTCTCGGTAGCGGTGAAACTCTAGAAGAGATCACAGAACGACTAGGAATGGTAGCCGAAGGCGTGCCTAATACCCTCTCTATTCATGAAGCAGCTCGTAAGCATGGGATCGAAACCCCCATCATCGATGCGGTCTATCAGATCTTATATGAGGATAAATCAGCTCAGGAAGCCCTCGTTGATCTTCTCACAAGAGACCTTAAGCCTGAAATGGGCTAAAACGCATCGCATACTTCCAAGACACAGAAAAGCGAAGCCTTTTGAGCTTCGCTTTTTTTGTGCGTCGAAATACACCCGAAGGGAGTCGAACCCCTAACCTCCTGATTCGTAGTCAGGCGCTCTATCCAATTGAGCTACGGGTGCTTTTGATCGC
>JBLHPP010000222.1:0-3968 GCA_047624385.1 Crocinitomicaceae bacterium | reverse complement strand
TTTGCTCCAATTAGGAATTAGGAGTTTTTTTTCGTCTTTTTCGTGGTAGAAATTCTTCATCGTACCAGCTTGTCCTGGTCGGAAGCAGCAAGATTGACAGAATCTAGCAAGACGTTAGACTCATGAGTGAATGGATATCTCACCAATCCTAGATGCCGCCAAAGCACTCTGGCCATTTATCATAACCGCACTGCACTTTCTGGGTGCCAGCGCTGTCACGCTGCACGCTATCCTGCGAAAGAAGGATGTGAAGTCAGCAATTGCATGGATCGGGCTTGCTTGGCTTTCCCCGGTCATCGGCTCGATTGCCTACCTCGTACTCGGTATCAACCGCATCCAACGCACCGGCATCTCGCTCGGGCTCAAAAAAGTATGGGACCACGACCCCGACCAAACACTCACGCAGCATGACAGAAACGCCATTCATGATGCCAAGTTAGAGCACCCAAATTTCCTCGGACTCGTCAAACTAGGCACCCGCCTCATTGGTAAACGACTATTACTAGGAAACACGATTGAGCCCCTCATCAATGGCGATGCCGCGTATCCAGAGATGCTAAGAGCTATCGATGAGGCAACAGTCTCTGTCGCACTCAATAGTTACATCTTTGATAGTGACCGCGTGGGTGACCAATTTTTAGAAGCTCTATCCAAAGCCCAGCAACGAGGTGTTGAAGTCCGTGTGATGATCGATGGAGTTGGTTCGCGCTACTCGAAACCGAGCATGGTGGGACTACTCAAAGAAGCCGGCGTCAACGTCGCTGTGTTTCTTCCCTCACGCGCACCATTGAGCATGGTATTTGCTAACTTACGCAATCATCGAAAAATTCTCGTAGTCGATGGTAAGATTGGCTTCACCGGCGGCACAAATATCCGAGAGGGACACAGTCTCAAGCTCAAGCCAGTATTCCCAATCGCTTGCCTCCATTTTCGAATCGACGGACCAGCCGTCGCAGAACTCCAAGAAGCCTTTGCCATCGATTGGGCCTTCACCACCAAGGAAGAACTCAATGGGCCCAGCTGGTTCCCAGTTCTCGATCGCTGTGGCCCAGTTATCTCCCGTGGCGTTCCCGATGGACCAGATGAAGACCTCGACAAGATCAATGAGATGATCCTAGGAGCCCTCTCAGTCGCCCATACCCGTGTCCGCATCATCACCCCCTACTTCCTTCCTTCTGACTCCATCCTCGACGCTCTATCAGTAGCCGCTTTGCGCGGAGTAGAGGTCGACATCCTACTTCCCTCAAAGAACAACATCACCATTATGAACTGGGCAGTCATACCTCAACTCCCGCGCCTGATCGCTAAAGGCTGTAACGTCTACCTCTCACCCGGCCCCTTCGATCACACCAAGCTGCTCGTTGTCGACAAACTTTGGTCGCTCATTGGATCGACCAACTGGGATGCCCGCAGCATGCGCCTCAACTTCGAGTACAACCTCGAGTGCTACGATACAGAACTGGCAGCCAAACTCGATACCATCATTGATGAAAAACTCGCTCGGGCCAGCCTGGTCACACTAGAGGATATAAATAACCGCTCTCTTGCTATTCGTCTGCGCGACGGTGCCGCTAGACTATTTTCGCCGTACCTCTAACGAATAAACCTAGTTCACCATCTAGTGTCGCTTTTTTAAGGTGCGAGGTACCCAAAGTTTACTTCTTTGGGAAAGAGAACTCAGCCCATACAGGCTTGTGATCAGAAAGCGGTTTATCCAACTCAATGATTCCTCCACCCGAGACTTTCACCAGCTCTGAAAACTTGTAAAAAATATGATCAATCACCCCTACATTTTGATCTTGTTTGTATGCATTATAGGTAAAGTTCTTATTGAGATCTATCGACAATTGTTTCCAAGTACTCTGATACCCACGTGAAGTCATCGCTGCTATCGGCGGATCTCCAATTTTGTTATTATAGTCGCCCATCACTAAGACATTCAGATCTTTCTTGTTTCCTATCAACTTGGCTAAAGCTTCGGCTTTAGAGCCCTTCATTTTAGCGGTCCCAGGAATGTGGAGTGAATACAGAACAATCTCCCAACCATCAATCACAGTTGTCGCTGTCACCACAGAAGCTGGAGACCACCCTTTACCTATGAGAGCGTGCTCTCCAGTCGATTTCAAAGGAGTTTTACTCAAAATTGTCTTATACTTATCCTTATGGTTGGCTGATGAAGTTTTCCCGACATAGGCGTAAGACATGCCACAGAACTCCCCTACCTCCTTCGTCCATTTTCCGTTAGGTGCTTCACTGAAGGCTACGACATCAAAGTCATATGATTTCAACATTTCTCCCATTTGCTGTGGCGTCGCATTTTTAGAAAACTCCACATTATATGCAGCGACTCTCAACACACTTTCACCAGCCTCAACAGAGCATAGTAAACCGAAAATGAGATAAGTTGCTAAGTGGACTATTTTTTTCATACATTCATATACTCAAAAAAAAGGAACTCCTTTCAACACGCACAGCCATGCCAATAGGCTCCCTTATTCATAGAGTCAGCTTACGGTCGGGCTCTATCCCGTATCCCTCGACTTCAATCCTATCGGCAAAGCAAGTCACCACCGCATAGGCGGATTCAATTGGCTTTTCAACCATCCCTTTAAAATTAAGAAAGTGCGTGCCGTCTTTCTCGAGGTAGTTTCCTTTATGGTTATGTCCATTCATGTAGGCTCCTACATGCTCATACTGGGCCAAGAGCTTGGCGAGCTCCTCAGCATTCCAAAGGTTGTGGCCATCACCTGCGGGCAAGACTGGGAAATGATTGAACACCACAGCTTTCTCGTTTGCCGCTTTTGAAGTATCTAACTGCTCCTTCAGCCATCCCATTTGCTTTTCTGATATAGCCCCATTCCAGGATGCATGGCGTTTACCGGACTTCTTGAGCCCCATGCGTTGCTCCTCAGCCTGCTTCGTCCTTGGGTCATCACTAGGGTAGCGAAACGTACTCACCTCAGTACCATCGAGAAAGATCAACCGCCACCCGCGCACGACCATACTGTAGTAGCCATCCTCCATCCCCATGGTCTTTGCCACCGAGCCCTTGTCCTTATCTGCCACCTCGAAATCGTGATTTCCAAACACCATATAATGCTTGGCCTTGAGAGCCTCATACTTTGGCATCACCTTTGAAAAACTCGCGTAGTCATCATCAATCAAGTCGCCCAGAGTGACCACAAAATCCAAGGACTCCTTATTGAGCTGAGTAATCGCCGCTTCGAGTTTCACCAAGGACTGCCGGTAGTGACGGCTTCCACCAGGCTTCTTATCAGCATATTGAGGGTCGGCAATCACACCAAACTTCAATGGAGCACTCTCTACCAAACCACCAAGAGCCAACACCTCCTGGCTCAAAGCCAAGGGAAGTACGATTTTAAAAAAATTCCGTCGCTGCATGTGATATCAATACTTCCTTTCAAGCTGCGTAACAATCTGAATTTCCGACAGATCATCAACCAAACTAGCCACGCGTTGCTGAACATCTTCTTTGAGGCTACCGTCAGCATTCCAGCTCTCACCAGTCGCATAGACGAAGCGTGGGACGATCACGCTGCGGAAATCTAACATCAAGTGGTTAGCAAACCCCATCACTGACATGTAGCTGCCATCACCACCAGCGGAGCAGATGAATCCTACCACTTTTTTGGTGAACGAGCGACCAATCAGCTCGATCACATTTTTTGCAGCGGCATTCACATCGTAGCAATAGATCGGCACCGCAAAGACCACGTGGCTAGCACGCCCGACGGCTTCTTTCAGCTTCCCAGCATCAGCCGAGCTCCAGCCTTCATTTGTCCCAGCGAAAGGTAAATCGAGATCTCTCAGGTCAACCAACTCCGAACTCACACTTCCGAGTTTTTCTTGGAAAAGACGCGCAAGTTCCTGAGACTTTGAGTCGGAGTTAAGGCTAGTTGCGATAATAGTGACGTGTTGCATGGTGAAAACCTATGCCACCACATTTG
>JBLHPP010000221.1:0-3980 GCA_047624385.1 Crocinitomicaceae bacterium | reverse complement strand
AATCGCCCAGCGGCTCAGGCCCTAGTTTTACAAGAAGTGGGTGTTTCCGATAATCGCCTTCGACCCAGAGAGCGCAACCAAAACGGCGCGGGTCATGGAGGCGCATTTCTAGTCCATTACTGAGATAAAATACAAGGTGATCGTGCTTGCGCAGTTCTTCTTCGGAGTGAGAAATCCTTAGACTGCCGGACATTCCTAGATGGAGAAGTATGTGCTGACCGCTAGTGAGCTCGACAAGAATGTATTTTGCGCGTCTTTTGACTGCTGAGACCTGAGAGTCGCGCAGGGTATAGATCTGGTCAGAGACTGGCCAGCGTAGGCTTCCATTGTGAACGTCAACATGGGTGATTGTTTGGCCGTCAATGTGTGGGCGGATTCCTCGGCAGGTGGTTTCGACTTCGGGAAGCTCAGGCATATTTCATTTGTGGACTCAACTAATAGGAATGACAAGAAATGAGCCAGTTATAAATTGGCGATCATTTTACAATTGCGTAATATTTGGGAAATTTATAAGTTTATGCCAGCAATATGAAACATTCAAATTATTTTATTCTTCCTATCGTAGCCGCTGGAGCAGTGAGCTTGAGTTCTTGTAACAAGCAAGAGAGTATCACAGTCACTGAGGAAACTAAGGAGACAACAACAACAGACGTTCCTACTGAAGTCGAGGAAGCAGTGAAGCCTGTCGCGGTGCAAAAACCTGATGCGTTAGAGGCTCTGGCTAAAAAAGCTGGCTTTGCACAATTCTTACCACAGAAGACAGATGCGTTTTGGACACTCTACGACGGAGCTGGTCTTTCACAGAAACTACGTGGCTCTAAACTTGGAAAATTTGTCGAGACAATGGCTGAAGATCAAGGCGCCAGTGTCGATGACATGCTTGCTAACCCAGACTTTCAGAAATTTGCTGAGATAGCAGGTGAAGAACTTTTCATAGCTGTCGGCGAAGGCACGTCAGTCCAGTCTGATAACCTATTTAAAATATCGGCTTCGAGTAGCTTCTACCAAATGCGTTCGATAGTTCAGATGCTGGGTGAGATGATGAGCGAGGGCAGCGATGATCTGTCAGGGCTTGATGAAGAATATTTAAAGGATTGGGCTAAGGACCCAAAGACACTTGAGGTGTTTAAGCAATCAAGCATGCCTCCAATGTACCTCGGCTTTAAGGTGAGTGATAAGGAAAATCGCGAGTTGTATGTGGCTCAAATTCAAGGCTTGGCTGATATGGCTTTGGGAGCTCAACCTGAAGATGAGACCATTCTGGAAGCTACTAACCACGGTAAGTTCAACGGTTTCACCGTGAAGGGAACTTTGTTAGCTGAGATGTTTGAAAAGGAAGGGAAAGAGGAGATCACGGAGGCTCTGGGCGAACAGACGTTCAATGGCTTTAAGAAGGCTATTTCCACCAAGAATCTAGTGATGCTCGCCGGAGCTCATGAGGACTACGTTGTGATCTTTATTGGTTCCTCAGTAGAGCAACTTAAATTCGCAGCCAACCCGGCAGAGTCGGTACTGGCAGATGAAGGCATGGAGTTCGCTCAGCAGTATGCTGGCAAAGATTTGGTAAGTATGGGCTATGTGAGTGAGGAACTCATCAAGGCTACGATGGAGTATAGTTCATCGCTAAAAGATCCAGCATCGGGAATTCTAGCGGGGCTGAAGGAAACTGATACGTTTGGTGATACTCGTGTGTTAGAGGTTCTCCTCACTGATCTAGTACAGCGGGAAAAAGATTATTACGCGCCATTCACAGCTGGGCGTCTTGGATCAGTCGCCATGCTAGACGAAGGTTTTAAAGTTGAGAGTTACTACGGGGGAAATTCTCCATCCGTGAACCTCAAGGCAAAACGTCACCTAAGTAAGGTTTCAGATGGGGAGGATGTTTTATTTTCGGCTAACTGGGTGAATAATCCAGCGCAGACAGAGCTCTCGCTCGAGTACCTAGAGGCGATTGGGAGTACGGGTTATCAAGTAGCAAAACAGATGAGTGGCCTAAAGTTAGAGGATAGCGATTTTGCTCAATTTACAGAAGGATTCGTAATGTTCGAAGGAGTGTTCAAGAAGGAAGCCCTGGATGTGTGGGGAGCTTTTCGCGATGACTTAGGTAAAGGTTTAGGAGCTGAGTCGGCTGTGGTTATCGATTTAAAAGGCGAGTTACCAACGATGCCAATGATTCCCGCAGCAATGCTGAAAGAAGGGAAGATGCCACGTTTCAGTTATCTAAGCACTGTGAGTGATCGCAGTAAAATCGGGCGGAGCTGGGATAATCTTAATACCTCTGCTGAGAAGTTGATGAAACAGATAAGTGAGATGTCTGAGATGGAAATGCCAATGCAGCGTCCATTTAAAAGTGAGTCAAATGGACTGACTAGCTGGACATTCCAAATTCCATTCACCCACCAAAATTGTATTCCTAACATCTCAGTGAGTGATGATTTGTTCATCTTTGGCACATCTTCTGATCAGTCTAGTGAACTTTCTAGTGTGTTCGAAAAAGAGCCGACTGGAGTACCGCTTTCAGAAGCTCAGCTAAACTTTAAACCATTGCGTGAACTGAGTCTCAATTGGATGAATCTATTAAGCGAGCATGGTGCCGAATTGATGGGTGAGAGTGATTTTGAGGATTTCAAAGAAGCGCAGTCTTACCTTGAAGGCCTGATTGAAGCTTCTGGTGAGATGGAATATATCAGAGTCGAAAATAAGCAGGAAGGTAATGAAATCCATGGATCGTTCCACTTTAAGATGAAGTAACACGCTTAGCATTTTGAGTGCAATGGCACTTACCTAAGGGGCTTGATCGTCAATCGACGCGCTTGAAGATTTAGACTTCTTGAGGTGTGGTTTGACGAGTAGCAAGTAGCTAGCATCTTGGTAGATGGAACGAATAGCTAGCACGCTGAAGCAAAATGATGCGTCTCAAAGCTCACCAAAAGAGACTTATACCACTTAATAAATCAAAAGAGACTAATGCTGGAGTGATTTTTTGATGAATCAAGGTTAGACGAGGGAGTGGTGCGAGCACCATGACTGAGGAGAAACGTCGATTTATCAAGAAAGCGTCCAGCACTCAAAGCTTTCTGCGTTGCGCATTTCCCTAAAGCCCTCAAAAAGAACATTTGTTTCTTTGGTTTTGTTAAGTGGTATTAACTAAATACCATTGCATTTTGAGTGCTAAAAAAATCTAAAGGCCATGCTAATTCTAGCATGGCCTTTTTTGTGAAAGCAAAAGAAAAGGTGAGTTCTAGTGTGCCGCTGTTAGTTGGGTATTTCATATACGGCTCGGAAACTACCGAGTGTCCGACCACCGTTGGTCATAGGTGCTGCATTGTAAAAGGCATAGACTTTGGTGATTCTAGGGAGGTTTCTTATAGATTCCTGTAGAGCAATCTTTGAATCACGAACCCCCTTTGCTACGATTGTGATTTTGTTCTTCTTCGGAATGTCCTTGAGGTCGATACGGGTTTGGGAGCCAGATTTCAGGGAGAGTTTCCTCCCATCACTGAAGAGTATATTGACCACCTGTCTTGATGTGTTGATTAGCAATATCCGAGTGCCGCCGGTGGAAGACCAAGTGAGGGGCACGATAGTGAATTTCGGATTATTTTTCCACAGAGATTTCTGGTTGCCCGTGGGAGTGAGGAATATTAGCGTGCTTGAGCTTGGCTCCAGAGGTGAGATTTTGAGGGCGGGTTTCGTGCCTTCGTCTATTGGGATGCTGGAGAAAAAATTGAGAGTTTTGAGCGGCGGTATTTTTTTTAGAATACCTTGGTTGTTGAATCTAATATTAAATCGAGCCCACTTCGAATTTTCATCTAGTTTGTAAAATAGTTGGGCGGGTGGCGTTGAGTGTTTAGGTGCTCCGAGTAAGATAGCTTGCCCACCGCTAGATGCGTTTAGGCTCTTTGAAGATTGATGATTTTTATACTCAGAGGGCATTTCATACCGACGTGCCGGCTTGGGGCCGAGAGCAATAATCGATA
>JBLHPP010000220.1:0-3982 GCA_047624385.1 Crocinitomicaceae bacterium | reverse complement strand
GTATTTCTTCCCTGCCGTATCGACTAGCCCCTTAGACTTGCTCGTAAGCGGGAGGCCCATGACTAAAGCATCTTTCGCGAATTTGGAGTTGTCAGTTTTCTTACCAGATTTGATCCAGGCTTGGAACTGAGCTTCATGCTCAGATTTATACTTTTTGGATGCCTTTTCAGCGTCATTGATATCTTTATCGATACTTGCGAAACGGGCTCTGTCTTCGTCGGTTGCGATGAGCATGTTTGGCGGGTGAGTGGCGCTATTGCGGTCGAGGGCCTTCATCGTGGTGTTGCGGAAGAATGCCGTCAGCTGGTAGTTCTCTTTGGTGGAAATAGCGTCGAACTTGTGATCGTGGCAAGCTGCACAGCCGGCAGTGAGACCTAACCATGCTGATGAGGTGGTGTCGACTCGGTCCTGAGCGTAAATAGCATCATATTCTTCAGCGATGGCTCCACCTTCACCAGTAGTGGGCAGGCAGCGGTGAAATCCCGATGCAATCTTTTGCTCCATGGTGGCATTGGGCATCATGTCGCCCGCAATTTGCTCGCGGGTGAACTGGTCAAAGGGCATGTTGCTTTTGAACGCGTTGATTACCCAATCACGGTAGGGCCAAATCGAGCGATAATTGTCGATGTGAATACCGTGGGTGTCAGCGTAGCGCGCAACATCGAGCCAGTGTCGAGCGAAGTGCTCAGCGTAAGCGTCAGTTTTGAGGAGCTGGTCTACTTTTTCTTGGTAAACAATTTCAAAGTCACGGGGATCCTCGATCCATTTTTTTGCATCTTCGGCAGTTGGCGGGAGTCCGGTGAGGTCAAAGTTCAAGCGCCGTAGCAGCCGAGACTTGTCTTGATCTTCATTCGGAGTGAGTCCAGCTTCTTCGAGTTTTTTTGCTACGAAGTAGTCAATTGGGTTACGCGCCCAATCCCGAGATTCAATAGTCGGCAGGGTTTCCTTTTTTGGCGCGATGTAGGCCCAGTGCGCCTCAAATTTTGCTCCCTCCTTAATCCATTGGCGGACCATCGCAATTTCCGATGGGTCCATGATTTTCCCATGTGGGCTCTTACTAGGATGTGGAGGCATGACGTAACTGGTGTCCTCACTTTCCATGAGCTGGAGTAAGAACGAGTTGTCTGGGTCGCCCTTAATGATGACTGGCTTGCCACTTTTTCTGGCAGTAAAAACACCTTCTGCTTGATCAAGTCTGAGTGGTTCGTCCTCGGGGAAGCGGGTGCCAGAGTCTGGTCCATGGCAATGGTAGCATGACGCCGAGAGTATTGGCTGGATGTGCTCGTTGAAAGATATTACTGAGGGGAATTTAGTTTCCTTTTTTTGAGCCACTTCGCCACTCGGTTTTTGCGTGCCGGTACCCTTGATCTGAGTTGTGGGCTTTTTTGAGCAGGATGCTAAAATTAAAGTGCCACAGGCAAGGGTGAGAAGTCGATTCATCATAAAGTGGGTAAACAGTGTGTTGCTTAGACATACAAGATATGTGGTCTTATTCTATCACTATTTTTTTGTTCAGACAAGTGAAAGCTTGATGTTTCTCTTACGGCGATTTTTTTAAAAACAACGAAGCATCGGTGAACTTGGCTTGTGGGTGTAAGCGATAGCGGTATGCTCAAAGCATGAAGGCTATAAAATATTTTTTAGGAGCTATAGCGCTGGCTTTTTTAGCAGTGAGTTGTGATGCCGAACCCGCCACCGATGCTGGACCGGTGAAAGAGAATCGATTGGCTAAAGAAGTTTCGCCGTACCTACGTCTACATGCCAAGAATCCAGTAGACTGGTATCCGTGGGGTGAGGAAGCCTTTGCTAAGGCAAAGAAGGAAAATAAGCCGATTTTGCTGAGTATTGGTTACTCGACTTGCCATTGGTGCCATGTGATGGAGCGCGAGAGTTTTGAGAATAAGGAGATAGCTAAAATTTTGAATACGCACTTCGTGGCGATCAAGCTAGATAGAGAAGAACGACCAGATGTGGATAAGGTGTATATGACGGCTTACCAGACGATGACTGGTCAAACCGGTGGTTGGCCTTTGAATATGTTTCTGACACCAGATTTGACGCCATTCTTTGGAGGTACGTATTTCCCACCTTCAGACCGTAGTGGACGTATGGGATTTAAGAGCGTTCTAAACCAGCTCAAGGATGCGTGGGCTAATAAGCAAGAGGAGGTAGTGGCGTCAGCCCAACAACTCCGTAAGCATTTATTAGATAGCTCTGTAGCCGACGAACTGACTGAGACTGTGCCAGAAGCTGCTGTTTTAGAGATTGCGGTGCAGATGTTGATGTCCAGCGGAGATCCTCAAAAAGGGGGCTGGGGGAAGGGGCCGAAGTTTCCTATGCCGTCACATCTTCGTTATCTGCTGCGCTCTTGGACGCGTAGTGGTGATTCTAAGGTACTTGATTTCGTTGAACTAACAGCCAGGGAAATGGCAAAGGGTGGCATCCATGATCATCTGGGAGGTGGCTTTCATCGTTACACTGTCGACGGAAAGTGGTTGGTGCCACATTTTGAAAAGATGCTCTACGATCAAGGTCAGTTGTTGGATTTTTACCTGGACCTGTATCAAATTACTAAAAAGCAGGAATACGCAGACGTAGCGGATTCCTTATGTAAGTATGTCCTGCGTGATATGCGTGCTGATGGTGGGGCCTTTTATTGCGCGGAAGATGCGCAAAGTGAGGGCAAGGAAGGTAAATATTTCTGCTGGACCAGTAGCGAACTGAAGTTGCTGCTAAAGGCTGATGAATTCACTGAAATCTGTGCGTATTTTGGTGTCACGGATGAGGGGAATTTTTATGACCACAGTGACCCTGATGCATTGAAGGCGCAAAATGTACTTTCTCTCGTCAAGGGGGATCAGTGGTTAAGTGAAAAACCTGGGCGCGAAGCATTGGTTATGAGCGGGATTAAAAAAATACAAGTGGCTCGATCCGCCCGTATTCGTCCCAGCACCGATGATAAGATTTTGGCATCGTGGAATGGAATAATGATCGGAGCGTTACAACGGGCCGGCATAGTACTGGGCAAAAAAAAGTATTCTGATGCAGCAAAGAAGGCCATGGCATTTGTGAAGCGGGAAATGTGGGACGGCAAGCGACTAGCCCACCGCTGGCACACCGACGGAATAGATGCTTCGGCGCAGGCCGAGAGTTATTTACTTATGCTGCAGGCGAGCCGCCGTTGTTACGAAATGACCTTGGACCCTGAATTACTGAAATTTGCTGTCGATTTGGCTGAAGCTTCCATTGTTTTATTTCACGATCCTAAAAATGGCGGTTTTTTTGGGAGTGCGGTGGCGGATGATGTGATTGTGCGCTTGAAAGGCGACTATGATGGCGCGATGCCTACGGCAAGTTCGATTGCAGTGATGGAGTTTCTGAAACTCTCTGAGATCACGGGAAGACAAGATTTCAAGGATATTGCTGAGGGGACTTTTAGAGCGCATGGTGAGCACTTGATGTTGGCGCCGACTTCTCTGACTGGTATGCTTCAAGCTTTGGATTTATATCACTCGAAGAGACAGCGCCTAGTTCTGGCTGTCGGGGCGAATGGCGACGCTAAATTCCATGCTGAAGTAGCCGCTAGATATCGACCAAACCTCACGATGATGGGTAATGAGGGATTAGTGGATAACTTTGAAAAAGGCTTAAAACCACAGGGGAAGAAGACGACAGCTTACCTTTGCGAGGGCGAATCTTGTCAGGCTCCTGTCACAGATCCCAAATTGCTCTGGAAGTGATGCGCAGAGCCTAGAGCGTAGATGAGATGTCCTGAACCTTACCGACCCTCTGCAATTCTCAATTCTTAATTATTCATTGGAGCGCAGCGACCTCTACCGCGAAAAATACGAAAGACACTAAAGAGCCAGCTCGATGAAAAACCTCTACCACGAATCGCACTAATCGCACGAATGATAAGGCTGAAATGTGGCGGCGGTTTCCAACCGCCCAGCCATCAAACATATATCCCGCAACGGAATTA
>JBLHPP010000219.1:0-4182 GCA_047624385.1 Crocinitomicaceae bacterium | reverse complement strand
CACCTCCGGCAACTCCCGCTGTCGGTGTGTGAGTTATTAATTCTTTAAATTTGCGAGCGTAGCTCGTTTTTGAAGATATGCCCCCTTCGGGCTGGAAAGCCTTTCTGCGCAAGGCGGCGTTATTCTTCGTTCACGGATAAAAATAAGCTCACTCATCACGCCTAGCCTCGCTTGAAATTCTTTCCAGCACCACCAACGCTAGTTGCCGGAGGTGCCCTTAACAAAATGAGCGAGCAATTTATCGAGGTTTAAACTCTGTTTATTTTGTGAATTCTGTTGAAAAGGATCAAATCGTACTGGATCGGGAGCAAAGATACCCGATTAGATATTTGTGCTTTTGCTAGAACTAGAGAATATCTCACCCGTGAGACCTGACTTTTCTAAATACGCGCTGTTAGTATTCAGTTTTCTGGCAGTATAGCTTTGATCTTTTATGTGAATGGCTGGAAACGTGAGACCTATGTGGTGGTTTCAGGCAAAGAAGGAGCTGGCTATCATTCCTTTGCTGAAGGCCTTGCTTCTTTGAAAAGTTACGGTGGCTTGAAAATCGATGTCCATCAAAGCGAGGGGAGTCTTGAGAATATTAAGTCGCTGAAAAATGGGGAGGCTGACTTTGGCCTTATTCAGCAGGGAGTTGAGGTCGACGGCAGTGTCCGTGCCGTGGCTGTACTTTATCCAGATATAGTACATTTACTGGTTCGGAAAGATACCAAGGTCGAATCGATCGCTGAGTTGCGAGGTCTGCGGGTCTCGCTAGGCATGCGGTCAAGTGGAACTCGGTTGGTAGCTGAGCAATTACTTGAGCACTATGGTATCGAGAAAAGTAATTTAGTGGATATTTCAGCCTCACCAAAAGAGAGTGTGAAGGCGTTGATCGCCGGTAAGGCGGATGTGATGATAATGGTTACAGCTCTGAGGGCTCCAGTCGTATTAGATGCTTTGGCATCAGGCAAGTTGAGCACCTTTCTCTAGGGGTCGCGGGTGATGTGTCAGGAGCCGCGTATGGACTCTCCAGCAGATATGCCCACCTCAAGCCGGTGGTTATTGCGAAGCATTCGTTTGGTAAACTATCCGAAGAAAATGTCTTGGTTTCCCGAGAGAGGCTATTTCGGCTTTGGCCTTGCCATCATGGTTAGTATGTTGATCAGATCTCTCTGACGATGCTGTTTACGAGATGACCAAGTCGATTTATACATACCGCTATCAACTTGGAAAAAGCAGCACTGTAGCTCAGCAAATGTATGATCCTAATAGCTCTGAATATTTTTCCTACCCATTACATCAAGGCACGTGGGACTACTACCACCGCAAGGATCCAGGGTTCCTAGTGATGTATGCAGAGGTGATAGCTTTGAGCCTATCTGTGCTGCTCGCTATTGTTACTTTGGTGGCGGCTGTGAATAAATGGGTTCAGCGAAGTGTGAAGAACCGTATCGACCATTATTATAATGCGATCAATCAGAGCTTTAGTAATCTAGAGAAAGGGAGGGTCGAGGATCTTGCCGCCGAAGAGGAAATGCTAATGTCTTTAAAGCATCAAGCTATCAATGACCTTGTTTCCGAGCGGTTGAACGCCGATGAGTCATTCAGAATTCTTCAGGATTTGTTGGAGCAATGTCTCAGTGAAGTGCAGAGGAAGAAGTCGAGCTAAGAGTAAACTAAGATTATTTGAGATTTGCCACATGGCTGTGGCTATAGATGATGGTCACGATGGCCGATACAAAGACACTGAGTGTGACCCGACTGGTGCGTAAGATGCGCAACTTGCTTGAGATAGAATTTGGCGAGGTCTGGGTGGAGGGCGAGGTGTCTAATCTGCGTCGTCAGGCTAGCGGCCATTTGTATTTCACTCTGAAAGATGATGGAGCTCAGATGAGCTGTGTGATGTTTCGTGGCAATGCGAGCAAGGCGAAGGTACAGCCAGATAACGGAATGCAAGTTCGCTTGTTCGGTGAGGTTTCTGTTTATGAGGCGCGGGGGAGTGTCCAGTTGATCGTTCGCCAGGTGGAGTCCGCTGGTGAAGGTGAGCTGCAAGCCAGGTTCGAGGCCCTGAAGCGGAAGCTCGATGGCGAAGGATTATTTTCGAAAGAGCAGAAGAAGCCAATACCGAGTTTCCCGACGAAGGTCGGTTTGATAACTTCGGGTACAGGTGCAGCGCTCCAAGATATGCTGAATGTCCTTGGCCGCAGAGCACCGTGGGTGCAGCCAGTGCTTTACCCTGTGCAGGTGCAGGGAGTGGGGGCTGAGCATGGAATAGCCTCGGCTCTGGAGCAATGGAGCCAGTGGAAGGAGTCTGGCCTGCCTGAGGTCGATGTGATCATCGTCGGGCGTGGTGGTGGCTCACTAGAAGATCTTTGGAATTTTAACGAAGAGGTGGTGGCGCGAGCAATTGCTAACTGTGAGATCCCCGTGGTCTCGGCTGTGGGTCATGAGATCGATTTTACGATTGCTGACTTTGTGGCGGACATGCGGGCTCCGACCCCGAGTGCGGCGGCTGAGCTGGTGGTGCCAGATGGCGAGCAACTGCAACACAAGCTGCAGCGATATCAGTCTGGTATGCTAAGGATTATCGATAGCGAAGTACGCCGATATGATGTGCAACTACAGGGCATGAGACGCGGGGCGCTGTCGATGGCGGTTGATCGTGTTTTGCGCGAGCCTTTGCAGAGGTTGCTCCAGGTCGAAAAAGAGATGGAGGATGCTGCTGAGCGGGGTATAGAGCAGCACGAGCAGCAAGTAGCCTTGATGAAGCAGAGGTACGCGACTGTGCATCCAGAGTTACTGATCGATGGTCGGCTTGAAAAGTTAGTGTATCGCAAACAATTACTTGAGCAGGCTGTAGAAAAACGCTTGGAGAAAATGGAGCAAGCTGTTCTGAGGCAAAAGTCAATGTTGCGCGCACTTGGGCCGGATAGCGCGTTTGAGCGTGGCTTCTCGATCACTATGACCGCTGATGGCAAGCTGGTGCGCAGTGTGGATGCCGCCGAGAGCGGGGCCACACTGGTGACTAAGCTCAGTGATGGAGAGCTGGTTTCAGTCGTGAGTGGTTAGAATTAGTTGTCAGTTGCCAGTAAGTTGCCAGGTTCCAGTTGCCAGATTCTGAGAGCATAAAAAAGACGCACTGGAAGGTGCGCCTTTTAGAAAATGTATTGAGAAGCGTTTGATTACGCTTCCACAGCTGGAGTCTCAACAGTAACTGTGAGAGTGGCTGTAACGTCAGCATGAAGCTTAACCTCAACCTTGGTGACACCAGAAGTCTTGATTGGGCTTGAGAGCTGAAGAGCTTTGCGATCGATGACGATGCCAGCAGCTTCGAGCTTCTTGTGGATGTCGATAGAAGTAACTGAACCGAACGCCTTGCCGCCTTGTCCTACTTCGAGAGCGAAGGTGAGCTTGGTCTTCTTGATTCTAGCAGCCGTGTCTTGTGACGCAGTGAGTTCAGCAGCTTCGCGTTCAGCACGTGCTTTTCTGAGGTCTTCTGTGTGAGCAAGGTTTGCTTCAGTTGCTTCGAAAGCTTTGCCTTGTGGGATAAGGAAGTTACGAGCGTAACCAGCTTTTACTTTTACAACGTCGGCTTCAGCGCCGAGATTGTCGATCTTTGTACGGAGAATAACTTCTGTTGTAGCCATAGGAAAATGTTTCGTTAAATACTGGGGGGGTGCGAGTGATTAGTTCGTTTGTCCTTGAGAGTCAAGCGGGTTTTCATGTTTTCACGTAAATACCTATGTATGGAGCCAAATTGGAGTGGAGCTTACCTTTGGCATTTTGGGCAATAGAATGTGGATCGTTGGCCTAGGATGATGCGTTTGATTGTTGCCCCACAGCAGTTACAGAGCTTTCCCTCGCGGTCATAGACTTCGAGTTGTTGTTTAAAATATCCTGGCTGACCGTCGCTATGGAGAAAGTCCTTGAGGGTAGTACCTCCTTGTTCGATCGAACGGGTGAGTACCAAACGGATAGATTCGTAAAGCTTTGTTAAGCGTGACTTACTCACTCTACTGGCGGCACGCTTTGGGTTGATTCCAGCCATACTGAGTGCTTCACAAGCGTAGATGTTCCCTACGCCGACCACAATGGTATTGTCCATGATTTGGAGTTTTATTGCTCGATCACGCTTTGCGCAGGATTGGAGGAATTGAGGGAGAGTGAAGGAATCGCCCAGCGGCTCAGGCCCTAGTTTTA
>JBLHPP010000218.1:0-4257 GCA_047624385.1 Crocinitomicaceae bacterium | reverse complement strand
TTCAAGTGGGTGGCTGCACTGACGGGCTCAAAGAATGCTCTCAAAGGGATTGGCTTCTTTCTAGGTAGCCTCCTACTCTCAACTCTCGGATTCGATCTGGCACTCTTCTCGCTTGCAGCAATGCTGGTGGTAGTCCTCACCATTAGCCTGATTTGGATCAAAGGAAGTTTCGGGAAATCGAATAAAAAAACCAAGTTCACCCAGCTTTTGTCGAAGAGTTCAGCCATCAACCGCCTCTCGTTTGCCCGTGCCTTCTTATTTGCATCGAGAGACGTCTGGTTTGTCGTCGGTTTACCGATTTTCCTCCACGACTCGTTGGGCTGGGATTTTTGGAAAGTGGGTGGCTTCATGGCTCTCTGGGTAATTGGCTATGGAATCGTCCAAGCTTTTGCTCCGAAAATTATCAAAACGAAGAAGCCTCAGCACCCAGGATCGGCGCTCGCACACTCAGTGAAATCAGCGAAAATTTGGATTTTCATACTTAGCATCACATGCGTAGCTCTCGCTCTTGCTGTCACTTTCGACTACCACCTCTATCTCACATTGTTAGGTGGGCTGGGTGTCTTCGGATTTGTTTTCGCCATCAACTCTTCACTCCACTCCTACCTCATTTTAGCCTACACCGAGACTGACGATGTCTCGCTCAATGTGGGTTTTTATTACATGTCGAATGCTTGTGGCCGTTTGCTGGGAACCGTACTGTCTGGAACAGTCTACCTACTCGCGGGACTACCAGCATGCCTATGGACTGCTGCCGCTCTGACCTTGGTCGCAGCTGTAAGCTCGCTCAAACTCCCTAGCACGCTAGATTCCTAGGTAACATCCCATATTTGGAGTCGCCAACCTCCCTTCAGCCGACTATGCATGGATCTAATAAATTTAGACTATGTTTCCTGACACCAAAGCTTCAATCCACACTCTAGACAACGGCCTCAAGGTCATCCTCGATTCTGATGCATCTGCTCCAGTGATCTCCACCCAGGTATGGGTGAAAACTGGCAGCATTCACGAAGGTAAATGGATGGGAGCCGGTATCTCCCACTTACTCGAACACATGGTTTTTAAAGGCACTGAATCCTACAGTGGCGAAGAACTCTCACAAACAGTGCAGGCCGCAGGTGGCCAGTGGAATGCTTACACCAGCTTTGACCGAACAGTCTATTACATCGATGGCCCAGCGGATTCAGCCGAGACATTTCTCAAAGCTGTGACAGAAATGGTGTTTAAGCCACGCTTCCCAGAAGATGAATTTGAAAAAGAAAAGGATGTCATTCGTAGGGAAATCGACATGGGCCTCGACGATCCAGATAGCCGTGCTTCACGCCAGCTCTTCTCCACTGCCCTCGCCAACGATGGACGCAGTCAGCCAGTGATCGGCCACCTCGAACTCTTTAACCAAATCACCTATGCTGACATGGTCGCCTACCACAAGGCGCGCTACACCACAGAAAATTGCTTCATCTCAATCTCTGGTGACTTTGAGGTAGATGCAATATTAGCAACACTCAATTCCCTCGTCGGTGATATCCCCCGCAGCTTCACCCAACAAGCCACTCCAGAAGTAGAGCCACCACAATTAGGTAAAAGAGTGGAACGCGCAAACTTCGCGGTACCTGCCAGCAAGCTCACACTAGCGTGGAAAGTCCCGGGCCTGAGTCATCCAGACGCGGCAGCGCTCGAGTTACTATCGACCATACTTGGCGGCGGTCGTTCATCCCGCCTCTACCAAAGCATCCGTGAGCAAAAAGGTCTTTGCCTACACATCGCCTCATGGGCCTGGATCACCCAACAGTCCGTCGGACTATTTAGCGTCAGCGCAGAAGTCCCCACCGAGCAAAGAGATGCGTTAGAAATAGCTATCATCAAAGAAATTGAAACCCTCTGCGCTTCTCAGTTAGACGAAGAATTAGAGAAAGCTAAGCGTATGTGTTTGGTTTCCCAATTCAAGACGCTGACTAATGCATCAGGTAGAGCGTCCGATCTTGCCAGCAATTGGCATGAAGCCAACAACCTCAACTTTACCAAAGACTTCATCACTTCTACCGATTACGTCACGGTTGCCGACATCCGGCGTGTCTGTGAAAAATACTTGCTCGATCACTCTAAACTCACCGTCACCTCGCTCGACCCTGAGGAAACAAAGGCAGCTAAGACTGACCTAAAGAAACAGCAGTCCAAAAAAGAAATTGTGAGCCACACGCTCAGCAATGGATTAGAGCTTCACCTTAGCGCGTCACCTCGACTGCCAATGGTGTCTATCCAGGCCGCAACACTCTCTGGACTAACCAGTGAGACTCCCGCTACTGCTGGTATTTCGACTCTCCTTTCCACTCTTCTCACCAAGGGAACCACCTCACGTACTGGTGCTGAAATTGCAACCCAGTTAGAGAGTCTCGGTGCTGGTCTCGGAGCCAGCGCAGGCAACAACACCGCTGCCATTTCAGCCAGCTGTCTGAGCCAAGACCTAGGCACAGTCCTGGAGCTACTAGGTGACTGCTATGCTAATCCATCATTCAGCAGCGATATTATCGAGTTCGAGAAAAAGGCTCAACTCAACGATTTGTTAGAGCAAGACGAAGATCCAGTCTCCCTAGCATTCCGTAGCATGCGTTCCTCGCTCTTTGCTGGTGAAGGCTACGGCATCAACCGACTCGGCTCACAGGAATCGCTCGCAGGACTCGACCGCCTCAGCCTCAGCTCACATCATTCACTCTACTACACGGCACAAAACACAAAACTTGCTATCTTCGGCGATATTGACATCGACCAAACTATCGAACTAGCAGAGAAACACCTCTCACAAATCCGTCGAGGAGAGAGCCTTGCCACACCAACTCAAACGCTCGGCAACCCAGAGGAAATCAACCTCCAGCTCGATAAGCAACAGGCGATTCTCACAGTCGGCTACGCGGGCTCATCCATCCACTCAGATGACATCCACGCTCTCGATCTACTCCACGCTTGGTGCTCCGACATGGCTGGCCCCCTCTTCACCCGCATCCGCGAAGAATTAGGACTCGCCTACTACTGCAGCGCCACACAGTTCCACGGCCATGACACAGGACTATTCGGCTTCTATCTAGGAACTTCGCCAGACCAATTAGAACTCGCTCGCACCGAACTCCTCAAAACCATCGATGATATTTCGAACAATGGAATCGATGCTAAGACACTAGACTCGGTAAAGAACTCATGGCTCTCAAGTCAAGCGCTCGCAAATCAATCGAACAGCAGCATGGCCCGCCTCTGCGTTATCGACACAGCGCTCGGCTTCAGTCCAACACACCATCGTTCTATTGCTGAAAAAATCAAGGCAGTCACCCCCGAAGATATCCACGCAGCAGCGCAGAAATATTTCGCTCAGCAGACACCAACGATTGTTACAGTTCTACCGTAAACTACCCTGTTACTTCCTAATGCCTCTTATCTAAAATAAGGAGAAACCTATGAAAATAAAACCATTACTCTATATTGTTGCCATTGCAGCACTCTCATTCACATACCTTAGCAACCAAACCGTTATGTCAGCCGATAAATCACCAGCCAAGATGCCCGATATTCCCGATGACCACGAACAAATCAGCCTTGGTGCTGGATGTTTTTGGTGTATCGAAGCCATTTATAACCGGCTCGACGGAGTCAAATCTGCAGTCTCTGGTTACACAGGCGGGTCAGTAAAGAACCCTACTTACCAAGACATTTGTTCAGGTGCATCTGGCCACGCCGAAGTCGTTCACATCGTCTATGATCCAAAGGTAGTCGACACGGAGACGATCCTTGCCTGGTTTTGGAAAGCCCACGACCCAACCACTCTCAACCGTCAAGGAAATGACATTGGCTCTCAATACCGATCCGCCATTTACTACTACAACGATGACCAACGCAAGGTTGCTGAGGCATCAAAAAATTCCGCCCAAAAAGATTTTAAGTCACCTATCGTCACCGAGATCACCAAGGCTGTAAAATTCTACCCAGGCGAAGTCTACCACCAAGATTTCTACCGCCAGAATAAAAGTAAGAACAACTACTGCCGATTACTCATCGCCCCGAAAATGAAAAAGCTCGGACTCGAAGACAAAGAAAAGGTGGCAGAGTAAGTTTAAAAAGTGTTCGGTGTTAGATGTTCAGACCTTTGTGCTGAAACGGAGGATGAAACCTACTGAGATGCTGGCTCGGATTCAACATATTGGTGTCGATTCGTGGTAAGAACGTTTCATCGTACAACACTTTCGCCACTTTCGCCACTTTCGCGGTTAG
>JBLHPP010000217.1:0-4284 GCA_047624385.1 Crocinitomicaceae bacterium | reverse complement strand
TTTTTTTGGATTCTTAATTGGTCCAAAGGTGTCCTGAATACGTTGTTCTGCAGTTGCCACATCGAGGTCGCCTACATAGACGAAGGTCATTTTCTCTGGTGTGTAAAATCGTGTGTAGAAATCTACGAATCGCTCGCGCGGAGCTTTAGCGATGACTTCGTCAGTGCCGATAGGTAGACGCTTGGGAATGATCGATTTGGGGAAGAGTGCTGAGAACTGTTTCTCGAACATACGTAACCCAACAGAATCTCTAGAGGTCTTCTCAGAGGAAATGACTCCGCGTTCTTCATCAATCTCAGAGTTTTCTAACAATGCTCCGTCAGCGAAATCTCCCATGACTGCGAAACCGAGGTTTAGAGTTGATTTATCAATGTTAGGGAGGTCTAGCATGTAGACGGTTTCGTCAAAGGAAGTGTAGGCGTTAGCGTGTGCTCCGAAAGCAATACCGAGGCGCTGCATTTGAGGAACCAACTTAGTGGCATCTGGGTAATGTTTAGTGCCGTTGAATACCATGTGCTCGAGGAAGTGTGCTACGCCACGCTGGTTCTCCGCTTCATTGAGCGAGCCGGCATCGACGTGGAGGCGCATACTCACTCGCTTGGGTGGGAGTGGGTTCTTATAGATAATGTAGCGCATGCCATTCTCTAAAGTCCCATAGACGACTTTTTCGTCGACAGAGATATCTGAATCGCTTTGGGCCCATGGACGGGCCTTGCCCGTTGCGCGTTGGGTGTCGGTTTTGGCAGCGACGAGCGAAGTCGGTTTGGCCGCTTCTTTTTGAGCCAGTACAAAGCCACCGACACAGGCAATGGCTATGGTGGTGATGAGCGGTATTGATTTTTTCATGAATGTGATGTGTAGGGTATAAAAAAACACGTGCGGTAGGGTGCACGTGTTTAGAGTTATTCGGCGTGGATTTTTTACCAAGATTTGACGTCGTCTATGTCATCAAACTGTTGGTCTGGACCTGGTGAAGCAACCACTGCAGGTCTTGAACGTGCGATAGTTGAAGAACCACCATTTTCCAGATACGCGTCGTTGAATTCCGTCACATCTCCAAGGTCGATTTCGTTCTCACCAGTGTAATCAATAGCAATGATGAAGTGGAAGCCCCATGGGTCAACTAATTCCTCGGGATCTTCACCGCTATATATGATGCCGTTGACACCTTTAGATGCGGTCTTACCTGCAAAGAATGACATATTATTAGGGTTGATGTCAGGTGTGCTTTCCTGCCCCATGAGAACATCAAGGAGGTCCGCATTGTCAGTTGTGTAAACTGCTAACCCATCTGGTGATGTCCCAGATGGATAGGGGAGGTACTCATATTTATGTTCAAAATTTTCAATAGCAACAATGATGTCGTTGGCAACTTTCTTACCTTCTGCGATCTTGGCTGTTTTTATAGCTCCAATGATGGCAGGGTAGGATGCTCCGGCAAGAACCGCGATAATGGTAATAACGACGAGCAGTTCCACAAGGGAGAAACCTTTGTGAGCGCGTGGGTGGGTAAGATTTTTCATAGGCTGTTTAAAATGAAGTGGAGTATGGATGGCAGGAAAAATGGATGACGGCAACTCCCCATTCGGGATCCGTATTGAGTTGTGGTTACAATGTGTATTCTTTGATGGTAGGTGTTTGATTGCCTGAAGGCAAGTGAAAGTTATCTTGCGGGATGTGGTTAGATGGCACATTGTGGGGCCATGAATAATCTTCGGGACGATCTGCTCAAGCTAATGGGTGGAAAAAATTATAAACCAATGGACAATGCCGAGCTTGCGCGCAGCCTAGGAATTCAAGGTTCAGAGCGTCGCGGGTTTCGGGTTCTGCTTAGCAAACTTGAAAAAGAGGGTAGAGTTAAAATTGGAGCTAAAAGGTGCTATAAATTACGCGAGCGAGCACAAATTGTACTGGTGGGGAAATTGCGCTTTCAGCCGAATGGTAATGGATGGTTTTTTCCAGTTTTGACCGATGAAGCTAATATAGCGACCGGGATGGACCTGAAAAAGTACGATCGAATTTTTGTGGATGGTCGAGATATGAGCGTGGCCATGGATGGAGATCATGTGAGCCTAAAAGTGACTCGTGTGGGGGTGCCGAAGTGGAAGCAATTTGCCGATAAGGGGCATAAATCAAAATTCGATAAAAAGGGCCGCCCGATCAAAGCGAAGAAGGGTCCTGAAAAGGAACTGAGAGATGAAGCGGCTGGTAGGGTGCTCAAAGTCTTAGAGCGCAAAAACTCCACAGTGATTGGTATTTACCGAGAAGAGGGGAAGTATTGCTTTGTTGTACCAGAGTCAAAGGCTCTGCCGCCTGAGGTAGATTTACTGGATGCTGGCGGTGCTAAGCCTGGTCAATTGGTAGCGGTGGAGATCAAGAAGTGGACGTCACGCCATGAGGCTCCTGTTGGCAAGGTTATCAAGGTGATCGGCTTTCCGGACGCGCCGGGAGTGGACATAATTTCGGTGATTCACAAACATAACTTACGGGTGGATTTTGAGCCTGAGGTGCAGCAAGAGGCTGATGCAGTTCCTGAGCAAATCCCAAGAAAAGAGATAGAGCGCCGCGAAGATTGGCGTGATGCTTTGGTCATGACTGTGGACCCTGGTGATGCGAAAGATCATGACGATGCTGTGCTGGTGGAGAAAACGGAGACGGGCTGGAAGCTCGCTGTGCATATTGCTGATGTGTCTCATTATGTGACGCCCCATTCAGCTCTCGATAAAGAGGCTGAATTACGTGGTAATTCTACCTACCTAGTCGACCGAGTCTTGCCGATGCTGCCTGAAAAACTTTCTAATAATATCTGTAGCCTGCGCCCAAAAGTGGACCGCCTGACAAAGTGTGCTGTTATCGAATTTGACTTAACTGGAACGCGAAAGTGCGCGTATTTCTGTGATGCAGTTATCAATAGTAAAGCCAAGCTAGCCTATGAAGAGGCCCAGGTCTTTATCAAAGGAAGCGGTGGTGGTGAGATTGGCGATGCTATACGGACAGCGTGGTCCCTGGCTGAAGTGTTGCGCAAGCGACGGTTCAATAACGGAGCTCTCGATCTCGACTTCCCAGAGGTCAAGGTTGTGTTAGATCCGAAGACTAAAAAGCCAATCGAGGTGAAGCAATTGGTGTATGACGAAAGTCACCAGATGATTGAGGAATTCATGTTGTCTGCCAATGAGGCTGTGGCTGTGGAGCTAAAGATGAAGCGCCGCAATGCCCTGCACCGTATTCACGAGGACCCAGATGCTGATCGACTCAACGAGTATGCTGAGATTGCTAGAATTCACGGGTTTAAAGTAGGTGACCTTACGAATAAGAAACACATCCAAGATCTACTGAGATCGGCAAAAGGCACACCAGTCGAGCAGTCAATCAAGCTAGGTCTGCTGAAAAGCCTAAAGCGTGCAGCATATAGTACTGAAGCATTGGGCCACTATGGGCTAGCTAAGATGGACTATTGCCATTTTACGAGCCCGATTCGTCGTTATGCCGACTTGGTGGTACACAGAGCTTTGCAGCATGTTTTGACAAATCCACCAGCGAATCCAGTGAAGCTACCGAAGGTGCAAAAGCTGGAAGAAATAGCTCAGCATATTTCTACGACCGAGCGCACGAGTGGCGAGGCTGAAAATGCGACCAAGCGGATGAAGATGATGGAATATCTTTTTGATATAGCTCAGAAAGAAAGTAAGCAGACATTCAACGTCTTGATTACAGACGTGCGTCGAATGGGGCTCTTTGTCGAAATTACAGATATGCAGGTCAAAGGATTGGTCAAAAAAGAAGCATTACCGAAGGGTGAATGGGTCTTTGACCAGAGCGTGATGGCATTCCGTAATTACAGAGAGAAAAAAGACTACAAGCTCGGGCAGCGCGTCAATGTGCAGATAGCAAGAGTGGATATGGAACGACAGCTAGTCGACTTTGTTCTAATAGAAGACTAAGAATTACGTTCTATTGATCATGATGTGGCGCTTTGTTCTATTAATTCCTGTTATCTTTCTCTGTGCGTGTTCTTCAAAGAAGTCGACTCCAGAGTTAGCTGATGAGTTTACGCATGAACTGCAGCGACTTCCATCGGTGCTTTCAAAGGTGAAGGATAAAGAGAGCGCTGATGTCGCCGTTGCTGAGATCTACCAAATGCGAGACGCCATAGGGCGGATTGTCCAGCAGGTGGAATCCGAAAAATACCTCACACGCGAGCAGCGAATCATCATTGAGAGAAAAGTGAGAGCCACTCAGGACGAAACTGCATTTCTGCTGCAAAAGCTGAGCAATCAGCCAGAG
>JBLHPP010000216.1:0-4334 GCA_047624385.1 Crocinitomicaceae bacterium | reverse complement strand
CCCGGGAATTAGGAGTTTCCAGTGTCATTTACCAACTTGGCGGACAGCCATTTGGGCCTGTTGGATGTCCCGAGTGTCGACACACCGGATACCAAGGCCGTACTGCGATTTACGAAATCTGTAAAATTTCTGATTCGATTCAGAAATTGATAGCGAGAGGTGCGGATGAGAATGCTGTCTTTGAGTTGGCAGTAAAAGAAGGTTTTGAGACCATGCGTGATTATGGATGGCGCAAGGTGATGAAGGGAGTGACTTCGATCGAAGAGGTTCTTTCCTGTACTCATTCCCACTCAGGCTTAGACCAAAACTAGTCATGGCGAAGGTTTTCAAATATGTTGCAGTGGATGCAGCGGGTAAAAAGCAAATAGGTGACTTGGAGATAGGATCGCGGCCGGATGCTATGCGGCAACTCCAGTCGCAAGGTCTGCGCCCAGTTTCTATTGTAGAAGGCTCGCTGGGAAAGAATATAAAGACCGAAAAGGATTCCATAGATGAGCCAGTGGTACTCAAAAATAAAGATATCATCGCCTTTACTGAAGAACTAAGCGAGTTGCTAGAAGCTGGCTTACCGCTGGAGCCCGCATTGGCTTCGATGGAGGAACGAGATGAAAGCGGTGTGCTCAAGTTAGCGTCTGCTAAACTTAGGCGCTGGGTGACTGAAGGTGAGCAAATGTACCAGTCTCTCCCGCGAGTTTCGGCGCAGTTCGACGCCCTTTATTGTAATCTGGTGAAAGCGGGTGAGGCGAGTGGTAGCCTCCAGACCATTCTCAAGCAGCACGGTGCGTACATGAAAGAGCAAATGGAACTCAGGTCCAAGCTAACTCAGGCGATGATCTATCCAGCCTTCTTAATTTTGGCCTGTGTGATTGTGACTCTAGTTTTCATGTTCTACCTATTGCCGCAGATCTCTATCCTCTTGGAAGGGATGCCGGGGTCTGAAATGCCTTTAGGTGTGAAATTAGCCACCTCTGTGGCAGATGTGCTCCGTGATCAATGGATGATAATGCTTCTTTTTGTCATAGCTGCGATGGTGGGTGTCAAAGTTTGGCACCAGCTTGAGTCAAACAAAGAAAAGTGGGATAAAGCCAAGCTCACCCTGCCAATCATGGGCAAAGTCATACAATATGGAATCTATGTACAGTGGTTGCAAACATTAGGTAATCTGCTGTCCAATGGAGTTCCTCTGGTGCAAGCATTACAGCTCACCTCAGAGACTGTGACCAACCGTCATTTTAGGGATGGTCTCCACGCTATTACTGATGGGGTGGGTGATGGTTATCGGCTCACTCGCTGTATGCGAAAGACTGAGATGTTTCCTCCAAATATGGTGGATCTTATAGGTGTGGGTGAAAATACGGGTAAGCTTGCCAGAGCGATGGGTCGTGCAGCTGACTACTACGACAAGCGATTGACTATTTTGATTCAGAGTGTGCTGGGGCTCATTTCACCTATCGTTCTTTTCGCGATGGCTGGTTTGGTGGCGCTATTATCCTATACCATGATTCAGGCAATCTACGGAACGATGTCAAACATGTCTCCTAAATAATAATGCTAGATAGACGATCATCTTCAAAGCCACGCACTGGGATAGCTCTCATTGCGGTATTGTGGGTGATTGCTTTCATGACGACGCTCCTAGTGGTGACGCTCACTTTACTCAAAGTCGATGTGGACGATAACGTAGCGGAAGTGCACTCATTCACAGCTTGGCAACAAGCGCACACTGGATTGAGTTTCGGGCTTCACCCGGGCGTGAAGCGAGACGATCCCATCTTATTAGCTCCAGATACTGGTTACGATGAAGGCTATACTGTGAAAATCGAGCCTGAGGCATCGCGCTTGAATATCAATGCCGTGCTGACTTCGAACGATAAAGGCACTCTCGTTAGTTTATTTAAACTCTGGGGGCTAGAGGACAAAGATGTCGATATGCTAGTCGATGCTCTGATTGACTGGGTCGATGGCGATGAGTTGATTAGCCTCAATGGAGCAGAAGAAAATTATTACCAAGATCTTGGTTATAGTGACCGCCCGTACAATCGAGCGTTTCGCGAGTTAGATGAAGTCCCCTTAGTACGTGGGTTTGGTTTGATTGAGAATTTAAAGCCAGATTGGCGAGATTACTTTACAGTATGGTCGAGTGGGCCTCTCGATATCCATGAAGCACTTCCTGAGTTGATCGCCGCCGCCGCAGAGGTGGAGGTGTCAATGGCCACGGAGTTTCGTGGATTTGTGGCGGGAGACGATGGAATAATGGGGACAGAAGATGATATTCGTTTTACCACTGTGGGAGAAGCTTTGGATGATTTAGTGTCACCGACAGAAAACAGGGAACTCATAACCCAACGTTTCACCACTGCTGGGAATATTTTAAGGATTGAGAGTATAGGGTATTCAGGTAACTTCCGCTACTCAATTAAAGTCATCAGCGGGGCCAAAGGGCAACAGACTGACATTTTGGATTATCAAGAAAAGCAATTAGCAAGTGAGTAAATCAGATAAATCAGTGATCTTACCGTCGGAAGGCGACGGGTGGGAGGTGTGGAGCCAGAGTAGTGGGAACCTCACACACGTGAAATCGCTCGAAGGAGCAGTGGCTAAATCTGATGCAGAGCCAGGAGCTTGCGTTGCATTTTCAGTCTGCCGAGTCGCGACTCTACCCATCATGGTGCCCAGCGATGAAGAAGAACTTTACCGTGGAGCTTGTCAGCTAGAGTTAGAGAATGCTGGGCTGCTGGAAGATGTAGAAAACTATAAGGGCTGGGATTGTGTTCTGGTAAAAAAATCTGAGGGCCAGACTTTCGTATCCGCAGTGTGCCTTCTAGAAGAAGAGCTCAACAAGGAGAATGACCTGCGGCATTATTCGTTCGACTACTCAGCTCGATTTTACACACCAAATTTCAGTGGTGATTGTATAGCACTCTGGAAAGAACGACACACTTGGTGTTTAGCATTTTTCCACAACAATGTGCCATGTCTCATCGAACCCGTTGGTCATGAAATTGTCGATTTGGCCACTTCGATCCATTTGCTTATTTCTCAAATGGCGATCAAAGGAATCACCTTTGAACCACACGAACTTCTTCTGTGGTCTACAATTGAAGAGACGGCGACTATCGAAGCTGAGCTGGCCACTATCAATATACTGTTGAAAGAGGAACCTCGGCCAGTCCCTAGTTTCCCATCAAGTTCAATAAAGCTGAAGCCTACAGCAGTAAGTGAGTGGGAAAAAAAAGTCCATTCTAGGATGCGCCTGCGTGGCATCCTGATAGCCGTCGCCGCGCTCTATGTTATCGCTGCTGCTGTACTTTGGTGGAGGAGCGACCAGCAAGACC
This sequence comes from Crocinitomicaceae bacterium, assembly GCA_047624385.1. GTDB lineage: Bacteria > Verrucomicrobiota > Verrucomicrobiia > Verrucomicrobiales > Akkermansiaceae > Rubritalea. The sequence goes on along the minus strand of JBLHPP010000216.1, from coordinate 999 downwards.
AAAAGATTGCCGGACTCAAAGACGAAGTCGCACAATACGCACCTTTTTGGGAAGAGAGCCAAGAGCACTCCCAAAGTTGGACCGAACTCGAACCTGTCGTCTCAACGAACTGGCCTCTGCTCGTGTATAAAGAATGCGTGATGAGTATTCCAAGTGGCCAGCCGATTCGCTTTATCAATATCAATGTTCAAAACGGTTTTGTTGATATTAAGGGCAATGCAACGGGTACTAATTCACTCAATCGCTTTAAGTCGAAGTTGACTAAATCGCTAGTCTTTGAGGACTACGAATGGGCGCTACCTCAAGCAAAGGAATCACAAAAAACTAGACGTTGGGAATTTCAGTTCAACGCGAAACCCCTAGGCTATCAGGAATACTAAGCCATGAATAAGCGAGAAAAAACAATGTTGCTGATGATTGCTGGTATAGTGCTGCTGTTTGCACACTTTTGGGGGGTTAAGCAATACCTCAACAGTTACCGTCAAAAAGAGGGCAAAGCAAATGCCTTAGCTGAGCAAGCAGTGCGCTATAAAAATAGTGAGTCAAATGCTGAACTGATTGTGAAAAGAATGAACTGGGTCGAAAAGCATGAACCCAAACCATCCACCTTTGGTGATGAGCAAAGCAAGCTATTGGCATTTCTGAAGAACTCAGCAGCTTCGATTGGCTTTGAGACAGTAAAAGTTGTGCTCAGTGAAATGGATGATACTGGTGGCAAATATCAACGTACGAAAGTTCAAATCCAAGCGACGGCAACCGAAGATCAAATCTATAAATGGCTAGTTGATATCCACCAACCAGAAGAATTTCGTGCAGTGACCCAAATAGTAATGAAGCCCACAGCTAAAGTCGATGATGACGGATTCATCACCTGCACACTCACCGCCGAACAATGGCTTATTGCTTCTAATCCTGATTCCTTATAATATAAAATACTCTGTTATGATTCAATTTTTAAAATCACTATCAATTCTCGCTCTGCTCACGCTCGGGCTAGGG
>JBLHPP010000215.1:0-4424 GCA_047624385.1 Crocinitomicaceae bacterium | reverse complement strand
GGGATTGAACCTGTTGGTCCGTTTCGGTTCTTAGCTAAGTTGAGTTCGGCTTCCCCGTCCTTTTCATCACGCTCTTCTTGGCTGTCCGCGTAGTAAGCGGTACGGAAGAGTAGTCCCACCATATCAGCGTCCTGCTCGATAGATCCAGACTCACGAAGGTCAGACATACGTGGGGAACCACCAGTACGACTTTCAGGGCCACGGTTGAGCTGCGCTAGCACGATGACTGGAATGCTGAGCTCTTTGGCTAGCGCTTTGAGGCCGGATGATATCTCAGCAATTTCACGCTCGCGTGAGTTTTGAGCCTGCTTTGAGGTCGACCTCATGAGCTGAAGGTAATCAACAGCGATGATCTGAATATCTTCCTCCTTCTTCTTGCGTCGCGCTTTGGCTCGCAGTTCGGAAATTGAAATACCCGCCGTGTCGTCGATGAAGAGTTTTGACTCGGCAATCTCCTGAGCGGCATTCTTGATTTTTACTAATTCAGCTTTAGTGGGGATAAATCCGTTACGAAGGTTGGTGATAGCGTAACGGGCACGGGCAAAGAGAAGACGTTGTACAATTTGCTCAGAGGTCATCTCACAGGAGAAGAACATCGAGGGGAGCTTGGCATCGAGACAGACGTGCTCAAGGATATTCATGACGAACGAGGTCTTACCCATGGAAGGTCGGGCTGCGATGACAAACATCTCACCCGCCTTTAAGCCATTACACATGGTATCAAGTTGCTTGTAGCCGGATTTGAGTCCCATTGGGGCGCCGCCGCCTGCTAGAAATTTTTCAAAACTCTCGATTACCTTTCGGACGTCCTCTTTGACAGTTGGTGCTTGTTCTATGTCCGCTCCTTCGCGAATCGAAAATATCTTTTGTTCGACCTCGTCGAGCAGTCCTGCGACCTCCTCTTGATCCTCGAACGAGCGGGTGATGGCCTCGGTGCATGACGAGATGATGTTTCGCAGGATATATTTATCCTTAACGATAGTGAGGTGGTGATCGAAATGTGCTGCAGTTGGTGCGTAAGTGTAAATTTCGGTCAGCGCAGAGGGGCCACCGATGCTCTCTAGAACTCCGCGATCCATTAGGAGTTGGGTCAGTGAGACAAGCTCTACTGCAGTGCTACCTTCGGAAAGATCCTTGATGACTCGATAGAGTGTCTGGTGTGACGGGTGGTAGAAATGCTCGGGAGTGAGGCCGAGTTCCTCAGAGCGCATCACATATTCAGATGGGTCCTGAAGCATCGAGGAGAGCAAAGATTTCTCAGGCCCTAGAGCATTGGGCAGCGATCGCTGGGCGAATTGCTCCTCGTCACTTGGCTGTGGTCCCTTCTGCAGTTCAGGGCCATTTTTTGGAGTCCAATTTTTTTTGGTTTCTTGCGTCGACATGAGGTCTGCAATGTGGGTTGAATATTTAGCAGATGCAATCAGTATTTGGCTCCAAGTTTGAAGACTGTTGATTTTACTTGAGATTTCCTTTCGATGAGTTGACGGATGGTGATTATCCCCTTAGTTCTTGTGAGCAGTTTTCTATGGAATCGATTTCTCAAAGCACCTTTGCCTATTTCTTTCTCAGCCTTTTGATCGAAGGTGCACCTTTCATATTATTGGGCACAATGGTGAGCGGGTTTATCGACATTTACATGCCGTCAGGGGTACTTGAGCGCTTCTTGCCTAAGCGTAAGGTTCCGGCTATCATGCTTTGTGGATTACTTGGTATCGTATTGCCAGTCTGTGAATGTGCCGTCGTCCCTGTGATTCGAAGACTGGTAGCAAAAGGACTCCCCGTGTCGTGCGCCTTCACCTACATGCTCGCTGCGCCTATCGTGAATCCCATCACAATCTTAAGCACTTGGAGCGCATTCAGTGAGCAACAATCTCTTTACATAACTTTATCTCGAATCGGAATCGGCTATTTAATCGCAGTGGTCGTGGGCTTAATCTTGATGGCTGTCCCGATAGAGAAGGTGATTCGCAAGTCTCTATTAGCGCAAATTAAGAATTTAAAGCCAGCCAGGCAGAGTGTCAGCCATGAAGGCCATAAACCTGGCTCCGAGTGTTGCTCAGATCACCACGGGGATGACCATTCTCATGAGCATACTCACGACCATTCTCATGCCGAGTCAAGTCCACACCGGCTTGTGGCGGCGATGCGCTCAGGGATGAAAGATTTCGTTGATGTGGCTGTTTATTTCACCATTGGTGTCTGCCTCACGGCTATGTTCAATATTCTACAGGTTGACTATCACGAGAGTATTTCCGCCTATGCGTCAGATCCTTTCAAAGGTACGGCACTGTTGATGGCTTTAGCATTTGTTTTAAGCGTGTGTAGCACGTCAGATGCATTTCTTGCTGCATCATTAGGGTCGTTCAGCTACGCCTCTAAAATGGCATTCATGGTACTTGGGCCGATGCTGGATGTGAAGTTACTCTTCCTTTACCAGACGGTGATGCGCGGTAAGTTTTTGTTTATCTTCTGCATTTTCCTTTTTGTGGCAGTTGGCAGCACCTGTATTGCGTGGTCAGAATGGGATTGGCTTTTCGAGATGTGCCAGAGTCTGAGTAATCAATTCTCAAGCCCAGAGAAAGGAGGGCTGTAAGTTATGTGGAAATACCTACAACGCGGGCTTTTCTCATGCTGCATGCTTACCTGGGGTGGGGTGATGCTCTACTTCTATCAGAGTATCCATCTGGATGCCTACCTGGTGCCTGGTTTCCAATTCACGGTTCTACTCGGCGGCTTGGCTTGCACAGTGGTGGGTTTATTCAATCTGATAAACCTAGGGGTGCATACCGATTGCCACCATGGAGATGACTGCGGCCACGACCATGAAGGATCAGACCTCAATCCAATAGTGGCTCTCACCATTATACTATTCCCACTGATCTTCTCATTAGTGAATACTGAGCATAAACTGGACGACACTCACCTGGCTAAAAAGTCTGCCCAGGATTTAGACCCAGCATCTATGCGCTTCCTCGCTGACCTTCCTCCCTTCACCAAGGAGACCTTGGATGCAACTAGGCAGAAAAGCTCTGATGGGTTTTATGAAATGAATCTGCTTGAGTTGTTTTATTCAGCCGGTGATTCTGAGTTAGAGCGCGTCTTTACTGGCTTAAAGTTTGAGACTGAAGCGATGCTTAGATCTGAGCCAAACCGTAATCCGAAAGGCAACCGTATGCGCCTCTACCGTATGTTTATGACTTGCTGCGCCGCCGATATGAAGGCCATTCCTATGTCCGTGGAGTTTGAAGGTGATCTACCAATCTTCGAGCCAAATGTTTGGGTTAAAGTAGGGGGCGAAATGTATTATGAGCATATCAAAGGTGTCACATACCCAGTGATGAAAGTCTTGCACATTAAGGAAACTACTTCGCCAGAAGCCGGAAATCCCTACAAATAAAAAAGCCACCACAATGACGAGGTAGCTTTTATGGTGAATTAGAATGAATATTTTCTAATTCTTCGTTGCGCTGGTTTTCTTAAATTCAGGTATGCGGAATATTTTTGCAGTCGAGATGATGGGCTTACCTGCGCTATCCAGCTTGGCTGTCGAGGTGTCCCTGGCAAGGTGGCCAGGTTTCATCCCTTTAACGTTGATCACATTGTAAGGCCTGTATGGGCTGATGACTTGACTGCTGCTAGTTTGGTATTGATGCGCAACGGGGAAATTTTTGTCAGCGACTACAGGATTAAGGTCGCCGTCGGCTGTATTCGAGTTAGAGCAAGATGCTAAAAGGAGAAGTGGAATACTACTAAAAATGAGGTAATGCTTTTTCATGCGTTAATGGTGTGTTTATTAAAATTATGGGTATTGGGCGAGTCAAAACTCACTAAGCGGCAAAACTTTCACCGCATGAGCAGGTGACTTGAGCGTTCGGGTTGGTCACCTTGAATCCACCTTGCTGGAGGTCGTCTGAGTAATCTAGCTCACTTCCAGCCACAAAAAGTGCGCTTTTGGGGTCAATGACCACATTCACAGAATTACTTGCCACTAGTATGTCGCGATCACGCGGGCCGTCGACCAAATCCATTTTATACTGCAAACCTGAGCATCCACCGCCAACAACCGCAATACGTAGAGCTCCATCTGATCTTCCCTGCTTTTTTAGGAGCTGACATAAGTGGCTAGACGCTCCCTCAAGTATCTTAATGAGCTTTTCGTTACCGACCTTGTAGTTGACTGCAGACATGCGAGGAATATGCAGTTACTGAGATGTTTTTGAAGCCGAAAAGTGCTTAGTTTTCATGATTTGCTGTAGATGCATCGATAAATGATTGATTCGGACCCTTTATGGGGCCTCAAAAATTTGTACTGTCACCAAGTAAAACAGAGCAGCTAAATGGATTTATGGTGCTATTTCATCAAAAAAACCAGCACTGGTGGTAAACTGAGACTGACAATTTTGGCAGACCATGCATTCTATTTA
>JBLHPP010000214.1:0-4438 GCA_047624385.1 Crocinitomicaceae bacterium | reverse complement strand
CTGCATTCTCGAAGCGGGTGAGCGAGTCGTGGCAGTCTTCGTATTCGAGAGCGAAGTGGCAGGTGTCGTAGTTGACGCCTATGCGTTTCGCAAGAATGTCAGCTCGCAGTTCGTTATTCTCAGCCCATTGGTGGAAGCGGATAAAGAATTCGATGGTTTCCTGGGTATTCTCAAAATGCCCTAGCGGCTCAGGTTCGAGTCCTAGGTGGAGGTCTTTTTCGTATTGCTCAGAGAGAAGCTCGATGTGCATCGCACAGGCGTAGAGGTTCTCAAACATTTGGTCCTCATCGGCATCAAACTCTTTGAAGGAGCCTGGGAGAGTGGAGACCGAGCCACCGGCGTCGGCCGGTGCAAGCTCGGCAATGATATTGAAAAGCTCTAGCGTGTAGCTGAGGCGTTCGGGGGTGGTCCAGTCTGGTTGGTAGACTTTTTCTTTCACCCGTGTCCCGTGGAATGCTCCGTATGGGAATCCATTGATCGTGTAGACGTAGGTGTTTTCCTTTTCTAACCAAGCGATGAAATCATCGAGCTGGTTACCCTGAAGAAGCTCACTGGCAGCTTTCTCTGAAAGCCGAAGACCTATGGCGAATGGAGTTTCATGCTCCAGACCACGAGCAGCGATCACCTTGTCGCGCACAGCGAGCGTGTGGTTTTTGAGAACTGTGAGTGTCTCCCCCCAAGTTTCAGCTGGGTGGATGTTGGTGCAGTAGGAGAGGTGGATGTTGGAGGACAATTTCATTGTCTGGTTGTTACGTGTGAGGTGATTAGGTTGTTAGGTCTGGGATGGTGGAACAAGTGTGCGAAGGATCAAATCTTCTTTTCGATCTTTGCTTCGAGGAGTTGGGTGAACTCTTGCCATGTGCCATCGGTGATGGTCGCTGTGGCGGGTATCCAATAGAAAAGGTTTTTCTGGGGATAGAGTAAAATGCCATTTGGATGAACACAAACGTCCACATAAAGATTCCAATTTGTCGCGCTAGATCCTTGTGGCGTTTCAAAATTAAGACCGGTTTCGCCAGTAGTGACAAGGTGTGGGAGTTCTTTGTCTTTCCCTTTGAAGGTAGCCTTGGAGGCTCGCCAAGCGAAAAGGAATTGGTGGCAAAAGGCAAATACTCCTAGGATAATAAAGAATGGAATTAAGTCTAAGATGCTATCAGGTGATATAATTACAGAGACTGGAATGAAGCTGAAAGCGATCAGTAAGATGAGGAACTTATAGAGAATCTTTTTCCTATAATGTATGAGAGCTCCTTCTTTGAGTGACTTTGCAGTCATCAGGTATTGAATGGTCATGGCTTCAGGAGTAATCGTATAATCTAGTTTCATTACTATTTTTGGGACTGCTATAAAAAACGCCTCGCCGGTGAGTTCGAGCGAGGCGTCTTGGAAATTTTGGGCAGAAGCGGGACGCTTCTGATGCGGTTACTCAGCGAGCGATGCTACAGGTGTGGCTGGGTCAGCCTCGGCGTCGTAGTCGACACCATCGATTCCAAAGCCGAAGAGCTTGAGGAATTCGTCTTTGTAGCCTTTGAAGTCGGCTACGTCTGTGAAGTTCTCGTTGGAAACTGAGCTCCAAATTTCAGCAACAGAAGCCTGGATATCATCGCGCATTTCCAAGTCGTCAATACGGATGCGGCCGGCATCGTCGAGCTTGCGGTCTGCTGTGTAGAGTCGCTCGGAGAAGAGTCGCTCGATTTGCTCGATACATCCTTCGTGGATTCCTTTAGCTTTCATCTCTTTATAGAGAATGGAAATGTAGAGTGGCACGACAGGGATTGCCGAGGATGCCTGAGTGACGAGAGCTTTGTTGACTGAAACGAATGCTTCACCATTGAATTTCTGTTTCAGCTGAGCGTCGATCTTCGCGCAGGATTTCTCCACGTCTTTCTTCGCCTGACCGATAGTGCCATCGGTGTAGATCGGCCACGTGAGTTCGGGCCCGATATAGGAATAAGCGACAGTCTTGACGCCTTCGGCAAGTACATCGGCTTCAGCCAATGCATTGATCCAGAATTCCCAGTCTTCGCCGCCCATCACCTTCACGGTGTTGTCGATTTCTTCAGCTGTTGCAGCGCCGATAGTGACTTCGTCGACTTCGCCTTTGTCGGTGTTGAGAGTTTTGTTAGTGTACTCACCACCCGTTGTTTTGAGGACTGACTTGTAAACTTCACCGGTGTTAGGATCGGTGCGTCTTGGCGATGCGAGTGAGTAAACGATGAGGTCGATCTTGCCGTCCATATCGTTTTTGATGATGTCGATAGCTTGTTGCTTAAGCTCGTTAGAGAAGGCATCACCATTGAGTGATTTAGCAAAAAGTCCTTCAGCTGTAGCCGCTTTCTCGAAAGCTGCTGTGTTGTACCAACCAGCGGAGCCTGTACGCTTCTCAGATCCTGGCTTCTCGAAGAAGAGGCCGAGAGTGTTTGCGCCAGCACCGAATGCTGGGACAATCCGTGAGGCAAGGCCGTAGCCAGTTGAGGCGCCAATAACGAGAACGTTCTTAGGGCCATTCTCGATCTTCGGCTTAGATTTAACATAGTCGATTTGCTGCTGCACGTGCGCTGCACAGCCATCTGGATGTGAGGTTGTGCAGATGAATCCGCGAATTTTTGGTTTAACGATCATGATTTAGAGTGTTGATATGAAAATTACGAGACGCGGATGCGCCTCAGATTGATACACGCTAGTGGGAGGTAAGGTCTAGGTCAAGCAGGAGTGGGTCAGGCCTGCTACACAAGGGAGACTACCTAGGTTGATGCCTGGGGGCACTGTACAGGATTGGCAGGATTTTTCAGAATTAACCAATGAAAAACAAAGCACTTGGGATATTTTAGAGAGAGTTCAGGGCTTTGGCCTTTTTCTCAATTTAGCCTTTTGAGAAATTCTGTAGAATTCTGCTAAATTTTGTTAATTCTGTATCCCCCCCCTTGTGTAGTGACCCTGAGGAGTGGTTCTACTGAATGAGGTCGTTTGTCTCACGGCCAAATGTGTGAGCTAGTTCCAAAAGGAGCCGTTGGTTAGGCTCTAGCTCAGCACGCTGTTGGAGAACCTCCTGTGCGGTGGTCGGTGTGTCAGTGATGAGTCCGTCGACTCCGCGACTAGCCATGGCTGAAATGTCTAGTGGGGTGTTGACTGTCCAAACGAAGATTTGAATGTCGTTATCGTGTGCTCTTTGGACTAATTTAGGAGTGGCAGCTCGGCTGTTGAGCCCCAGGAAATCGACGTCAAGCTTGGTGATGTCACCAAGCGCTACGGTCGAGAGTAGACCAATTTTCCAATCTGGGCGTAACTTACGGAATTTTTGCATTCCCTCGTAGTTGAGTGACATGACCATTACTTGCTCGGTCATTTTTTCAGCTTCCACGATGTCGACGACTTTTTGTTCCAGAGCGACATCGTGACCGTAGTATTTGAGCTCGATCAAGACCCCCGACTTATCACGGCAAATATCGAAGACTTGTTTGAGGGTGGGAGTTGTTTGGTCAGAAAATTTTGGGTCGAACCAAGAGCCAATTTCGATGCTGGATAAATCTTGTGATTGGGCATCCCATATATTGAGTTTTTTACGAGCCAGTCGCTTGTAGTCCGAGTCGTGGAAGACGACAACGACACCATCGGCAGTTTCTTGCACGTCGATTTCTACAAAGTCCGCACCCGCGTCGACAGCCATTTGAATCGCTGCCAGGGTGTTTTCAGGAGCATCCATCGAGGAACCCCGGTGTGCGATGATGAGGATGTTATCCTCCTTCTGTAGGTTACCTATCCAATAGTAGCAAAACACGCCGCAGACAGCGAGTGCTGTGAGAGCTGCGAAGAAGGCATACTTTTCTTTGAGAGGAACGTGAAATTTTTCGTCAGCTCCAAAGTGGATGGGGACAGTAGTGTCTAGTCCGCATTTCTCAAACATCTGGAGGTTCTGGTGGGCTAGCATGCAGATAGAGATGAAGCCTATGATGAAGGAAACCGCGGAAGTGATAGCTAGAGAACCACCGAGAGTGAGAGCCAGCAATGGAAGGCGGTCTGATAGTTGAGGAATTAGCCAGCCAGCTGCTAGATTGAATGGCGCGTTGAAAAGAGAGATGATCAAGGGTGTGCCGAAGAGCCATAATGCGAGCCAAAGAGTGATATGTTTCTTCTGGCCTTTGCTGATCACTGCGCTGCGTTTTTTTGCAGACTTAGCGGATATAGAGGAAAATAAAACCAACGGAATAGCATAGAACCAACTGACGGCAAGCTTGATCAAGAGTATGCCCATGGCGATGAGCAATACGGCTGCGATAATCACCGCTTTGATAAACTCAGGTGGCTTCTCTGCTAAGTAATAGTTGATGTCGTTCTCACTGATGAAGTAAAGATAGTCAGCTGCGATCAAGCCAGCAAAGGGCAGAGCAACAAATAGAATGGCAAAGGTGAAGCGTAGGCAAAGTTTGACGAGCTGCGG
>JBLHPP010000213.1:0-4451 GCA_047624385.1 Crocinitomicaceae bacterium | reverse complement strand
TGAGCTGGGCTGACGAGGCTGGCTATATCGCCGCTAGCCAGGATTTCCCTAGAGCCCGTTTCGTGACGATTGGTATGGGCAAGGTTGAGTTCCTTCAATCGGTGAAGAATGGTTCAATCATCCGCATATCTGCGACTTTGCAGAAGAAGGGTAACACATCAGCCAACTACCAGATCGATATTTATTCGGGCAAGGAGCCAGAGCGTGGTGCGCTATTCTCCACTGATATCACCTACGTCAATGTGGGTGAGGATGGAGTGAAGAAGCCGTTGAACTAATTGTCTAGTTCGCGGGGTTGAGCTGACACTTTACTTTTGAAGGTGTCCTTGAGGCAAACAAAGTAGTCTACTTCGTTCCATTCAATGATGTAGACAAGACAGTCTGTGGAGTTGCCGTCGAGCACCAGTGTGCCCGTTCCAGCTCGGTTAGATGTGATGTGGCCATTGAGTTCGGCGTCGTGTTTTTTGTAGATATCGACGTCACTAGCGTTGATTTCAGCGATGACTGCTAGGATGTCGTCATTGAGCGGGACTATATTATCTGAATATTTCAGTGAAATATCATTTTCAAGAGACTGGGTAATGGAGTCAAAGTCGGCTCCATAGGTTTCTGATAGAGTGGTGGCATTGGCATAATTAGGAAGCTTGGATACCTGCCAAGCCGCGATACCAACCGCTGTGGCGCATCCACCAATAGTGAGGGCTGTGCAGCCAGCAATACAGAGAACGACGATACCTATTATGATAAGAAGGACTTTTACAAACGAATTCATGATCAATAAAGATGGAGTTAGCGATTACTATTTAGTCCAAGGGCACTTAGTTAAGCATGTTGTGGTGAGCCTTGAGACGCATTATTTTGCTTCATGGTGCTAGCTACTGAATACTAGCTACTTGCTACTCGATAAAACACCTCAAGAAGTCTAAATCTTCCAGTGCCTGGATTAACGACCAATACCCTAAAGTAAGTGCCATTACTATTTAGCCTCAAACTTAATCTTCCTAAGAGCCTCGATTCTTGTCAACATGGGTGGGTGGGAATATTCCATGAAGACGGGGAATGGGTGAGGGGTGAGGTTGACTAGATTGTCAGCGGAGAGTTGCTTTAGTGAGCCGATGAGGTGCTCTGGGGATTCTTGGGCATTGGCGGCATAGGCATCGGCTTCGAACTCGTGCTTGCGGCTGCTCATGTTGGAGAAAATACTAAGGATCTTACTGATCGGAGTGAAGAGCATGAAGAAGAAAATGAGGCCGGCGTAGACAGAGATTTTCTCCACATAGAATGCATCGAAAAGAAGCCTTGAGAATCCACCATCTTTGTCAGTCGCGATACCAATCAGGAAGAAGAGTACGGCAGTCTGGAGGATTCCTGTGACCATACGTTGGATGATGTGCTTACATTTAAAATGGCCGATCTCGTGGGCTAGAATTCCCACAAGCCCTTCGGTTGTGTGGTTTTCGATCAGCGTGTCGAAGAGGGCTATTTTCTTATTTTTCCCAAATCCGGTGAAAAAGGCATTGGATTTTGTGGAACGCTTGGAGCCATCCATGATGTAGATCTCGGTGAGAGGGAAATCACACTTTTTGGCCAGTTCATTGATTGCGGATTTGAGTTCGCCATCACCCATAGGTTCAAATTTATTGAAGAGTGGGAGGATGTAGGTCGGGGCCAGGTATGTGAGAAGCAATTGGAGGACAGTGAAAGAAGCCCATGCCCAAATCCAAGCATTATCGACTGAGTTGAAAATCCAGAGGATGAGCGAGAGAATAGGGGCTCCGATGAGTAGCATAAGGATGAGTCCTTTGATCTGATCGATGATGAATGTCTTTGGCGTGGTTTTGTTAAATCCAAATTTATCTTCGATGACGAAGGTGGAATAGAGCTGGAAGGGCATGCCAATGAGGGTTTGGCCCACAAATAGAATCCCCATAAAAATAAGGCCATTGATGATTTCGTTATCTCCAAAGCTGCGTACACATTTGTCTAGATAGCCAAATCCACCAGTGAACCAGAAAATGAGGGTGACTCCTAGCGAGAATGTCGACTGGATGACGTCGAACTTCGAGTTGACGCGAGTGTAGTGCTGGGACTCGGCATATTTGTCCTGAGTGAAGATCCCTTTGAATACAGCGGGGAGCTTTGGTTGGAGCGCCTTGAGGTTGAGAAGGGTGGAGATAAGATCGAGATTCCAGAGTGTGAACAGTGAAATGGCGATGATGATGCCCAAAGTGTTATTCATGGCCGCCGAGTAGAGGGTATCTGGCATAGCATGCAAGCCCGAAATCTGGTGTTGGCAGACAGCATTTATTTGTTAGCTTCTGGGACGTATGAAATGTTTCCTGTTCCTATTGCCGGTATTGCTTGTGAGCTGCGCAAAAAATGAGCCAGAAATCAACGGTGTGTGGAGGAAATCACCAGGGGCTTGGGTCAATGGTGCGGAAGTTTACAGTAATGTCGAAGCGCTAAATGGAGTGGGGATGATCGAGAAGAATAAGTTGATCTATATTGCCTCTACTCAGAATTTTGACGGGCCGTTGCGCTGGCAGATTATGACTGAAGGCACTCAGGGAGAACACCTAACGATGAAAATCGATGGGGTGCAAATATCGACATCTAGTACCAAGCGATCAGTGAAAATTCCTAACGCGATGTTAGGTGGGGAGAATGGCTTTGCCCAGGAGGTCTTGCCTAAGCCGAAACGCAGTCTTAAGAAAAAGTCAAAAGAAGAACTTGAGCGCGATGCCGCGATGCTCGTAAAAAAGCCACGCTGGATAGCGAGCTACACATTGCCTGACACCCTCCAGCTCTACCCAAAAGCTGACGGAATGGTCGTGGTTGCAGCAAAAATTGTAGTAACCACTCAGAATGGTGCACAGTCTGAGTGGATTAATTTCGCTCTTTTACCCAATAGCGATCGTTCAAAAAGCTTCACCTTCCGTCAAACAATGGTGGAATATAATGGGGTACCTATTGAATGATAAGGACTAGATGTAAAACATTGGCCCTGAATCAGTCTCGGTCAGGGTTGGGAGTTTAATCGTTCTCAGGCTTGCCGCGAAGTTTGTACTAGCGGCGCTCCAGGCTTTGTTGACAGCTGGACCTGAGGCACCCTCCGTGTTGGTGGTGTCTTCGAGTAATGTGGGTTCTACTGATTGCACAATATCGAAAAGTGTTATATCCTCGGCCTTACCGGAAAGTAAATACCCACCAAATTTGCCTCGCTTGCTTGTCACTAGACCAGACCTTCTCAAATCATTGAGGATTTGCACCAGAAAGTTTGAAGACACAGCTTCGCGTTGTGCTATCTCATCAAGTCGTGTAATGGTCTTGCTATCGGCTTGCTTTGCTAGTTGCGCCATCGCCCGGCAGGCGTATTCTAATTTCTGGGATACTCTCACGCACACATCCACACCATATCATGCCTAATAAATCGAGCCTTAAACCTCACAATCTTTGTAAGATTAGTAATGTATCAACAGAAGATGTCTGGAAACAGGTGCGAGACCATGCTCAAGAGATCGCTGATAGCGAACCTCAATTGACATCCCTGCTCTACGATGTCGTGCTAAATCGGACCTGCCTCGGAGAGGCTCTGGCAGCCCGCCTCTCTAGGAAACTGTCTCGAGAAGAGATGAACCGTGAAGAGTTGACACCATTGTTGCTAGATATTTTTGTGAAACAACCACTAGTGACACAAAGCGCTGCTGCTGACATGATGGCTATTTTTGAGCGCGATGCCGCGTGTAAGTCACCGCTAGAGCCTATGATATTTTTTAAGGGATTCATGGCGATTTCTACTTACCGGGTAGCGCACCATCTATGGCATAACGGTCGTAGACCACTGGCTCTTTATTTCCAGAGTATCTGTAGCGAAGTCTTTGGGGTCGATATCCATCCTGCGGCACAGATCGGCTGTGGGTTATTGCTAGATCACGCGACCAGTATCGTTATCGGTGAGACCGCAATCGTGGAAGATAATGTGTCGATCCTTCATGAGGTGACCCTTGGTGGTACGGGTAAAATCAGTGGTGATCGTCACCCGATTGTGCGCTCGGGCGTATTGATCGGTGCTGGTTCTAAGATTCTTGGACGCGTTGAGATAGGTCGTTGCGCCAAGGTTGGTGCGGGGAGTGTTGTTCTAACTGATGTGCCTGAACATGTAACTGTCGCTGGTGTGCCAGCTAAAATCCGTGGTAAGTCAAATAGCCCTGCTATGGATATGAACCAGTGCTTCGAGAGCGGTCTGATTTAGCAACTGTGCTCGGCAATATGCTGCTGGAGTTTTGCTCGCGTAATGCCTTCAGCTCTGAGTTGTTTGATGGCTAGCGCATTGTCGCGCTTGGCTAATCGTTTGCCTTGAGAATCACAGACGAGATCGTGGTGATGGTAGAGTGGCTGTGGTAGTTCGAGCAGCGACTGCAGTATTCTATGAATATGGGTGGACTCTAGAA
>JBLHPP010000212.1:0-4460 GCA_047624385.1 Crocinitomicaceae bacterium | reverse complement strand
CCATCGGCCCCGATCTTGTGAGCATCGGCGCTAGTGCCCCAGTCGATTATCTCATCACCTCGCTGCTCGATCCCAATGACAAAATTAAGGAAGGTTACCATACCACGTCGGTGATTGAGAAAAACGGTAATGCCCACACTGGTGGGCTTGTCAGCGAAGATCGAAATAAAGTGGTTCTACGCGACTTCACTGGGAAAGAAATCCAGATTGCTAAAGCAGACATTAAGTCCAAGAGCATCAGCCCGATCTCTATGATGCCTCCTGGCTTGACCGCTAGCCTTAGGGAAGATCAATTCATCGACTTAGTGCGATTCCTCTCCGAGCTGGGTAAGGAAGGCGCATTCAAAACAGAGGCCCGACCGGTTATTCGCAAATGGGAGGCACTCCAGCCACACAAAAGAACGCGCGACCAGATCGGCCACTACGGACCAGCCCTCTTCGCAGAACGATTCGAGGGCTATCAGTGGACAGCCTATGGTAGCCGCGTCAACGGCGAACTATATCCGAGCGAACTTCCAAAAGTCGAGGGCAGAGGACGTAGCCGCTGGGGAGTTGTTCGCTTTGGTATCGATCCGGCGCTCAAGGGCAAAGTTATCCTGAAAATAGACAACACCCTGCACATCCACCTTTTCGACGGTAAAAAAAGAATCGATCTTCCTGGGAATGGCCCTGCAACCATCGAGGTCAGCGCCGGAGGATCAGAGGATCGTTTCACGCTTGCCGTCAATTCAACTCAACGCCCAGCTCCCATCCTTATCGAAACCCAATCAAAATGAAAACACTCTATCTTATCGTACCCCTCAGTCTAGTTGCTGCGCTCATGGCTGCCATCAATTCCGATTCCAATTCCGATTCTACCAACCACGGAAAAATCGTCCTAACCCCGGGAGTATACACCGAGGGAGCATCCTTCGGTGATGTCGATGGCGATGGCAAGATCGATCTTGTCGCTGGACCACTATGGTGGCAAGGACCCGATTTCCAGAAAAAAAATCGCTACCGTGCTGGTGAAGCAGTTTCTCCAAAAGGCTACGCCCACAACTCATTTCAAAGCTGGGTAATGGATATGAATGGAGACGGTAGAGCCGACATATTTCAAGTGGCACACGATGGAAAATTCCATCTTGATCTCTACCTGCAACCCGAAGATCCGTCAGAAGACTGGCCTCGCCATCGCGTAGCTGCAAAGATCGGTAATGAATCACCCGAGATGGGCGACATAACTGGAGACGGTAAGCCGGAATTCATCGCAATGCAGCAAGGCCGGTTTGGCTTCTTCACCCCAGACTGGAAAAATGCAGAGAAACCATGGGTATTTCATCCCATCTCAGCTAAGCGCACAGGATCACCATACTACCACGGTCTCGGTTTTGGTGATCTTAATGGCGATGGGAAAATTGATATTCTAGAAAAGGAAGGTTGGTATGAAGCACCAGCTGACCCGCTTAAACCAGGCGATTGGAAATTTCATGCCTATAGCTTATCCTCAAAAAAGGGTGGAGCTCAAATGTTAGTCTATGACATCGATGGTGATGGCGATCAGGATATCGTGACCAGCCTCAGCGCCCACTCATGGGGGCTAGCATGGTTCGAGAATGAAAAACGAGATGGGCAGATCCATTTTAAAAAGCACGTGCTGATTCCAGAAGACAAGTCTCCCGGCGTCGGAGGAGTCAGTTTTACTCAATCACATGCGCTGGTAACAGGTGATTTCAACGGCGACGGACTGACTGACTTTGCCACTGGAAAGCGTTACTGGGCCCACAACGGCCGAGACCCGGACGCAAAAGGAGCCGCAGTGCTGTATTGGTATGAGCTAGTTAGGGACGACAAGGGTACGCGTTTCATCCCCCATCTCCTCGACTCCGATTCCGGGGCTGGAACCCAGTTGGTGTCAGCGGATGTCAACGGCGATGGCAAAAGCGACCTCGGCGTCGGAAATAAAAAAGGAGTCTTTCTCTTCATGAGCCGTAAATGAAGCGGCGAGTAATGTTAGGCTCACATGCCTCCCCCCTTTCCTTCTGCAGAAACCTGGCTCCACCCCAAGCTGGAATTCCTTAGGGAAAGCTTCCGACCATTCGAGTTTCACACACTCTTCCACAAGCGCACTCCACTATTGCGTCCTATGAAAAAAACGACATCCTCAACGTCTCCCCGTAAAAAACAATTTTCTAGCAGTAACTCATCAAAACACCATTTCAGATGCCTATTCCAACACCAACACCAACACCACCACCTCATCAATCTCAATCTCAGGACCAACCAAAGAAGAAAGGTTGCAGCCTCGGATGTTTAGCGTTGCTGGTGGGTGTGCCTATTGCCCTTCTAATAGCCGGATACACCACGCTCTTTCACACTTCCTTGCCCTTGAAATGGCTGGCAGGATCGATCGAGAGCGATTCTGTGTCCGTGACGGGTGTCAGTGGATCCATATCCAGCGGATTTGGTGTTGAGAAGCTGACTATCAGCGGAGAATCCGGGGACTCGACGGTTGAGGGAATCAACTTCCGTTACAGCGGATTGATCGATTCTATCAGCAATGATCAATTCGTGATTGAAGAAATCTCCGTGAAGAGCACGGATATCATCGCTGATAATGACGCCTTCCAATCCTCTAGCGAAAATGACGGGGCTTCCGAGCCTTTCGAAAACTCAACAACCAGTAGCGGGCTAAAATTATTTGAGCTACAGAAACTCAGTATCACAAACACTCGTTATCGCACAGCCGATGGCGAGATTGATGTTCATATCCCAGCCATCCGCCTTGAGGGGCTTAAGCTGGCTGGCGATAACTTTGAATTAGCCAAACTTGAGGTGGTCAGCGATGCACTCGTCGTGAACCTCGCCGACGCGGCTCCAGAAGAGATCGAGGGTCAGTTGATGCCTTTCAAGCGCAGAATCTTCGGCAAGGTGCTACCTAAGATTCACCCGTTGGTGATCTCCGAGATAGACTTTAATATCGAGTTCGCGGCGATGGCCGGAGCGGTAAAGAGCCGCGTCACCGCGTTTCAAGATGCCTACCAGCAGACTATGCTGCCAGATGGCAGCTCAATCGTCAGGTTCACGAGCTTCAATTTGGGTCAGTATAT
The DNA here is from genome assembly GCA_047624385.1 of Crocinitomicaceae bacterium. Taxonomy (GTDB): domain Bacteria; phylum Verrucomicrobiota; class Verrucomicrobiia; order Verrucomicrobiales; family Akkermansiaceae; genus Rubritalea. The sequence continues at coordinate 1,371 of JBLHPP010000212.1, read as the reverse complement.
GGATACGAAGAACTTCGTTATCCCTGAAAATCTGACGGCCACAGCGCGTGAAACTGAAAATGTGGTCAAGCTTGAAGCTGGCGAGTTCTTTTTAGGCAAAACGCGGTTCGAGATTCGCGAGCAAGAAATTGATACATCTGATCCTGAAGTCGCGATTCTGTGCCTGGCACAAGTAGAAGGTCTAGTAATCGAAGTCCGGCTCAAGCCTGGTGAAGAAAGTGTCTGGCCTCCCCTTAGCGTGGAACTGGACTCGAAGCCAAAGATGGCACAGCCAGAGCTTCTGGCGCAGATTTACTTCCAGAGTGGCTACGAAAGTCTCACAGTAGAAGAGAAGACCCGCATTGACTTACTTGTAAAAGGTAAGGAATAGAAATCTATTATCTTCGCCTGGCCCTCACTATTTCCTATGATAATGCCCACTCATCTCATGGCAAGTATGAGTCCAGTAGTAAGATGCCTGCTATCATCTGATGGCGGCCGTACCAGCATACGCTATTAATCCGACTCTCCAACTTCATCTGCTCGTTCTCATTTTTGCTGCGACCACAATATTGGGTCGTTTGAGCAGCTTGAGTGCGCCAGTCTTGGTTACTTGGCGTTGCTTGCTAGCGACGGCTGGGGCCATGCTGTGGGTGAAGGTCATGTCGGATCGCAAGCTGTGGCTCAGCAAGTCAATGGTAGGGAAGCTGATGGGGGTTGGTGTGCTGATCGGCCTGCATTGGTTGTGCCTGTTCGGAGCCGTGAAGATTGCAAATATATCCATCGCGCTCGCAGGTCTGGCGACTATATCGCTGTTCACGGCCTTTGCCGAGCCCTTGCTAAACCGTCAGCGGATCCAGCGTTATGAGGTGATGCTCGGTTTGTTAGTGCTCGGTGGTATTGTCCTGATTGCTGGAACCCAAAGTAATTATTTCCTCGGTCTAGGCCTGGCTCTGATCAGTGCCTTACTGGCAGCGCTCTTTATGGTCATCAACAAGCACATGGTCGTCACAGGCAGTGATCCTATGGTGATGGTGTTTTGGGAAATGATGGCAGCGACAGCGGTGTGTTGCCTCGCGATTCCGATCTTCGACCCCAGTGGATTTGAAGCCATGCTATTTACCGATCCTATGGATTGGCTATGGTTGTCGATATTAGCATTCGGCTGCACGGTTTATGCTCAGGATCTCACCAATCGGCTGTTGCGTCAGATCAGTGCTTATAAGTTTAACCTCGCGGCCAATTTTGAGCCTGTTTATGGGATCGCAGCGGCGGCCCTCATATTTGGCGAGCACGAGGAGCTCCAGTTAACATTCTACCTAGGTGCTTTGACTATCCTGCTGGCGAACTTTCTACAACCGCCCTTGCAGAGACGGTTTCATGTCTAAAGCG
>JBLHPP010000211.1:0-4501 GCA_047624385.1 Crocinitomicaceae bacterium | reverse complement strand
TCATGGCGACTGTCAAAGGCGACGTGCACGACATCGGCAAGAACATCGTGGGCGTGGTTCTCGCCTGTAATGGCTTCGAAGTCATCGACCTCGGCGTCATGGTTTCCTGCGATAAAATCCTCGCTGCAGCGATTGAAAAACGCGCTGATATCATCGGACTTTCTGGCCTGATCACTCCATCGCTCGATGAGATGATCCACGTAGGCAAGGAAATGGAACGCCGTGGCATGAAGTTGCCGATTCTCGTCGGTGGCGCCACCACTTCCGCCGCACACACAGCTGTCAAGATTGCTCCTGGTTATTCAGGACCGATCGTCCACGTGCTCGACGCCTCGCGTTCCGTTCCAGTCACCACCACTCTCATCTCTAAAGAGCGACGGACTAAATTTATCGAAGAGAACAACGAGCGTCATCAAAAACTCCGCGAGAACTTCAATAAGAAATCTAAGCCAACGATCGAGCTAGAACAAGCACGTGCGAACAAGCCTGCATTTGACTGGGCGAGCTACAAGCCAGCCCAGCCAGAATTCACCGGCACACGCGTGATGGATAACCAATCGCTCCGAGAGCTCTCCAATTACATCGACTGGACTCCCTTCTTCCACGCCTGGGAGCTCCGCGGCGTGTGGGATCGCGAGACCCAGGTTCTCAAGACCAGGAACGAAGCAGGCGCCGAGCAAGCTCAAGAAATCTACGCCGATGCTCTAGAAATCCTCGAAGACATCATCGAGCACAAACGCTTCACCGCGCGTGGCGTCTACGGCTTCTTCCCAGCCAACGGCAATGGCGACGACATCGACGTCTGGACCAACGAGTCCCGCACCGAAAAATCCGCCACCTTCCACACCCTCCGTCAACAGATCGAGAAGACATCAGACAAACCCCACTTCGCACTCAGTGACTATGTGGCGCCACGTACCGCGACCGTCCCGGTCGTCTCAAAAAAAACTGGCGAAGCCACACTTTCTCCCAGCTATCTAGGCTCCTTCGAAACAATCGAGAAGCAGGAGAGTTACAGCCTCCCTCACTGGACACAAGAAAATGCGACTTATGCCGTCACCTTTCGCCTAGCCGATTCACTACCACAAGGAGCACTCACGGACTACCTTGGCGAAAAAGAGCATTGGACAGAGCTTCGTAAAAAAGCATTTGATAAAGGGAATTCATCCCTCGCCAAAGACGCGTCGAAGCGTCTATTCGAGTCATTCCAAACACACATGGAATCAGCTTTAGAAGCCGGTTACGGAGATTGTCTACTCAAACAAGAATCAGTTGCTGAAATCGTAGAAAACGCACTCAAAAATTTCGATGGTGAGCGCTACCAGCTCTTTTCGTACGTCATTGCTGCCAATCACGTGCACGTTATTGTAAAGCCAATCGATGATCACAAACTGGCTGACATTTTACATTCTTGGAAATCGTTTTCAGCTCACGAGATCAATAAACATCTTGATAGAAATGGCGATGTATGGATGGATGAATCGTACGACCACATCATCCGTGACGAGAATGATTATATAAACCAACGCGACTATATTTTACGCCACCCGAATGAGAGGAAGTTTGGCTTTCAGCTTTTTGATGGAAGTGACCGGGACGGTCACGCTACGTCTGACTTCATCGGTGGGTTCGTCGTTGGTATCCACGGTGCCGACGAATGGTCGAAGCAAGTCGAAGAAGCTGAGCATGACCCTTACAAAGGAATCATGATCAAAGCGATAGCTGACCGTCTCGCTGAAGCATTTGCTGAACTCCTGCACCACCGTGCGCGTGTGGCATGGGGCTATGAGCGTCCAAACGAATTCAACCACAACGAGCTCATCAAGGAAATCTACCGAGGTATCCGCCCAGCTCCGGGTTACCCATCCCAGCCAGACCACACCGAGAAGCCACCGCTCTTTGAGCTCCTCGGAGCTTCCGAGAAAACTGGCGTCGAACTCACTGAGTCCTGCGCAATGCACCCAGGTGCGGCAGTTTCTGGGCTACTATTCTCGCACCCAGAGTCGCACTACTTCGCAGTCTCTGAGCTACAGGAAGATCAGATCAAGGATTACGCCGAGCGTAAAGAATGGAGCCAAGAGAAAGCGGAACGCTGGCTCGGGCCATGGCTCGGTTATAATGCTTAGCAGCCACTAGCCCAAATGGCACATCAGCTGTCATCCTATTCACGCACCAACGGTGCAAACTATGTCAGCCCAGGGCAACGCCTGAGTTCCTTTAATTCATAGTCCGTAGCCCTAAAGGCCGAACCTCCACACAGCTAACACCATGTTTTGTCATTTACCTAGCGGTCTAGATATCGAGCCTGAGTATTGCTCATTATTATTAGCTAAAAAATATTCTCCACAGATCCACTTAACTTGTGTTAAGTGACCCCGGAAATTTTACATCCCCAAGCATAAAAACCGAATAAAGAACCACCTATGAACAGCATAATTGTATCCTTCTTAATCTTCACCGGCCTCGTTGGCCTCGTGACTTGGCTAATGACCCGCAAAGATGACCATAGCAGTAGCGATGGTTATTTCCTAGGTGGCCGCAGCCTCACTTTTCCTTTTATTGCAGGTTCACTGCTCCTCACTAACCTCTCCACTGAGCAATTAGTTGGCCTCAACGGAGCTGCCTATGAGCACGGTTTACACGTGATGGTGTGGGAAGTTTTTGCCGTCATAACGCTCGTCATCATGGCTCTCTTCTTCTTACCTAAGTTCCTCCGCAGCGGTATCGCAACAGTCCCTCAGTACCTTGAAGTTCGCTACGACCCCAAGGTTCGCATGGTAGTCGACATGGTCTTCCTCATTGCTTACGCAGTGATTTTACTCCCACTCGTTCTCTATTCTGGAGCAATGGGTCTATCAAAAATGCTAGACGTAGGGGCCTTAACCGGCATCCAAACTGACGCCGGTGTGCTCTGGTTCATGGTTATCCTTATTGGTGTATTAGGTTCCATATACGCTCTCTTTGGTGGTCTTCGTACAGTGGCAGTCTCTGACACGCTGAATGGAGCGGGCCTTTTGGTTGGCGGCTTCCTTATTGCTTACTTCGGCCTCAAGGCTGTGGGTGATGGCAATGGCGCTGCAGCAGGTTGGGACACACTCATGGCAACCGCCCCTGACCGTTTCAACTCTATCGGCGGTAAAAAGGACAACGTGCCTTTCTCCACCATTTTCACAGGTGTCGCCCTGCTCAACCTCTTTTATTGGTGTACCAACCAGCAGATTATCCAGCGTACTTTTGGCGCATCTAGTCTGCAAGAAGGCCAGAAAGGTGTGCTACTCACAGGAGCACTCAAACTCCTAGGGCCCATGTATCTGGTTATCCCAGGCTTGATCGCCTTCCATCTTTACGCGAATGGCACAATGGTCGACGGCGAACTCAGATTCATTGGTAATGATGAAGCCTACGGAACACTCGTTCGCGATGTGCTGCCGAAACCACTCACAGGCTTCTTTGCCGCGGTGATGGTGGGAGCTATTCTTTCCTCCTTCAACTCAGCACTCAACTCGACTTGCACCCTCTTCAGTCTCGGTTTCTACAAAAATGTCATCAACAAAGACGCTGACGAAAAGCAGGTGGTTAAATCTGGCAAATGGTTCGGCCTATGCATCGCCATAGCCTCCATCCTCATTGCCCCAGTACTTGCCAGTCAAGATAGCTTATTTGAATACTTGCAGAAGATGAATGGAATCTACTTCATCCCGCTCTTTGCAATCATAGTAGTAGGTATGCTCACAAAGCGAGTTCCTCCAATCGCAGCTAAAGTTGGCTTAGCTATCGGCTTCACCATCATTCCATTCTGCTATTTTGTTCCTTTTGGTAAAGAATTGGTAGCTGACATCAATGGCTTTCACTTCCTAGGCATCGCCTTTGCCATCATTGTCGTAGCAATGCTTATCATCGGTAAACTCAAGCCACGCACGACTGACTTCGTCCAAGTAGATGTGGGAGCTGTAGACATGACTCCTTGGAAGCATGGCAAAAAAGTGGGCGCCCTCCTCTGTATTGCCGTCGTTGCCGTCTATGCCTACTTCGCAAACACAGAAGCCTTCAATCAGGACCACAACAACCCTGAAGGCAAAGAGAAATTCGACGCTAATCGGAAAATTCAAAAAGAGCGTGATGAGCTGAAAAAATCAGCCAAATAGCCCGCCAGCTCAAAAGCTCTATATGGGCAGTTGAAAAAACCAATTTTTAACTGCCCCTCTTTCTAACTCAGCCTTCCTAATTAGACTTGGAGGGCTGGTTTTTGCAAATTTTTATGTCTCACAATAATTTAGATCAATTCGAAACGGTTTTTGGATCATCCGCCAGCCTCCTAGCTCAGGCACCAGGCCGGCTCGAAGTGCTCGGAAACCATACGGACTACAACGAAGGTTTCGTCCTCAGCATCGCCGTAGATCGCGGCACCCAAATTTCCTTCAAAAAAATCGAGGGGAATTCCTGCCAAGTCTTTAGCCCCGCAATGGGCGATGGCATCCGCGAGTTCGACATCACTGATATC
>JBLHPP010000210.1:0-4556 GCA_047624385.1 Crocinitomicaceae bacterium | reverse complement strand
CACTTTCCTATTTTAATATTTAGAACAATGAACAAAGAGATCAAAATAGCAGTAGCCATGGGTGGTCCAGGCTCTGAACGTGATGTTTCTATGGCAACAGGCAAGGCCGTGCTTCAAGCCTTGATTGACGAAGGTTGTGATGCGGTGGCGCTGGAAATAAGCACGCATGAAATCGTCGCGCCCGAGGGTGTTGGGCTGGTATTTAATACGATCCATGGGACATTTGGAGAAGATGGAGCATTGCAAAGCCAGCTCGAAAAGCAGGGAGTTGCCTATACGGGTGCAGGCTCTGCTTCTAGTTTGCTAGCTTTTGATAAGGTGGCGAGTAAGCATCGCTTCATCGAAATGGGCGTGCCGACACCAGCGTCTGAAACTCTTGACTGTAGCGCAGGTGCGCAAATGCCGAGCATGTCATTGCCCTATGTAGTGAAGCCACCACGTGAGGGCTCCAGCGTGGGCGTTCACATCGTCCAGCAAGAGGCGGATGCACGCGCAGCGATCGAAGACGCAGCGAAGTACGGAGATGAGGTGCTAGTTGAACAATTTATCGAAGGTAAAGAACTCACTGTGGGGGTGCTAAATGGTGAGGTTTTCCCCATCGTGCATATTGCTCCACGCAGCGGATTCTACGATATGTCTAATAAATACCCGTGGATGACCGGTGAAGGTGGGACGGATTATTATTGTCCGGCTGATCTTGATGCTGAAACGACTAAGAAGGTACAAGACGCAGCTTTAGCGGCGCATCGCGCTTTGGGAGTTGAAGTCTACTCCCGAGTTGATGTACTGTTGGACATCGATGGAAATCCCTATGTGTTAGAAGCTAATACTATTCCAGGGATGACCGCGAGTAGCCTCCTGCCAAAAGCAGCGAAAGAGGCTGGCTATTCGTTCGGTAAGCTCTGCTTAAAGATTGCAGAAATTTCGCTGCAGACCTCAAGAAATGTCTAGAAAGAAACAAACGAATACGCGCTATGTGCGCCAGCAATCTGACCGCATGCTTCACTTGCAGGTCAGCTCTCCGCGTATTGTTTTCTTTCAATCACGCAAGGCAGTTTGGGGGGCCTTTAAGATCGCGCTTATTCTGGCTGCGCTGGGTGCTGCTGGCATCTATGGAACCCGCTATGTGCAGAACCATTTTCTCACTAGCCCAGAGTTTACCCTCCGCCATCTAGAGCTCGAGACCAATGGCTTCCTTAACGAAAGTGAGGTGGCCAAAATTGCTGAAATCGACCCAAGTGGCACAATCTTTTCATTTAAAATCGACCAAGCCGAAGCTCGACTGATTGCTCGTCCTGAAGTGGTGGCTGCGGCTATTGAGCGCCGCCTCCCCGACACCGTGAAAATCACGCTCACCGAACGTGTGCCTGTCGCTTGGATTGCCTGCCCGAAACTTGGTATGGCTGGGAGAAATCCACTTTCTGGAATTCTAATGGATGCGGATGGTGTGATTTTCACCTGCCAAGGTAGCCTTTGGGACGTGGCACGGAATTTGCCAGTCATTGATATCAGTACGGCTGAAGCACACGAATTCCCAATAGGAGAAAAGATGACGAATAAGGATGCAGCCCGAGCATTATCTCTGATTTCCCTTATTGATGGTGTGGTTAAAGGTGAGTGGACCGTGAAGCGAGTGGCTGCCGCAAATTTTTATAAGCTGATCATGACTAGCAATGACAATGTGGAAGCTACTTTTGGAATGTATGAGCATGAGCGTCAGCTCAATGATCTCATCGCGGCGCGCAATCACGCCAAAGAAACGGGTAGGGAATTAGAGTGGATCAACCTCTTGCCAAAACATAATATTCCAGGAAATTTCAAAAACCCCTCATCTAAGTCTAATGACGGGTTAACGAGTGTGAACGACTAATCGAGCGGTAGGTACCTAGATGGCTAAATCAAAGATATACGTGGGCCTAGAGATAGGCACCAGCAAGACATGCATGGTAGTGGGGGAAGTGAAGGCTGATAGTTCAGTCAAGATTCTTGGTGTGGGTGAAACGAAGTCAGTCGGCGTACGCAAGGGGGAAATTGCCGATATTGCGAATGTCCGTACCTGTGTGCGCGAGGCATTGTTAGAAGCTGAAGATGTGTGCGATGTCGATATCCGTAGTGTCTTTCTTTCGGTCACAGGCTCTCACATCAGTGGAGTCAATAACCGAGGAACCTTCAGGCTTCCTGATGAGGATCAAGAAATCACTAACGAGCATGTAGAGGAATCCAAGGAGATCGCCAGAGATATCGCAATCCCATCGGATAACGTCTACCTCCACAATATTGTGCGCCAATACTGGATCGATGGTAACGAGCAGGCGAGCAATCCCGTTGGGTTGTTAGGCCGCACGCTGGAAGCTGATTTTCATATTGTGCACGGGATTAAGACTAGGATCCAAAATAGCATCAAGTGTGCCCGTGAAATCCCTCTCGATGTCGATGACATCGTTTTTGCTCCTATTGCCTCAGCGCAGATTGCACTGAATCGTCAGGATAAAGAAGCGGGAGCTTTGGTGATAGATATTGGCGGTGGCACGACGGATTACGTACTTTATTTGAATGGTGCAGTGGCCGCCTCTGGCTGTATCCCAGTGGGTGGCGATCACGTGACCAATGATATTCACCTAGTCACGCAGATGCCCCTTTCCAAAGCTGAAAAGGTCAAATGTACCGAAGGCGACGCCTCTGGTGACCCCGCCCGTTCGGTAGGCACTGTCACTATACCTGACGATAAAGGTTTCCCTGAGTTAGAGATCAAGCGTCAGTTACTCAATGACATCATCCGTGGTCGCCTAGAAGAGACTCTGCAGTTGGTGAGACAAAAACTTCCCGATGGCTCATTAGAAAAAGTGGGAACGGGGGTTTTCCTGACTGGTGGCTCGAGCTTGATGCGTGGCTTTGGAGAGCTCGCTAATGACGTTTTTCATCTTCCCATCTACCGACCAGAGCAACCAGAAGTGAGTGGTATTCACGAATACTTCCGCGACCCACAGTATTCAACAGTGGTTGGGCTCATCCGCTACGCTCAATTGATGGATGAAGATAGCCCTAAAGAGAAATCTGGAGTTTTCGGCAAATTAGTCAAAGCTGTCTGGCCGTTTTAGAAGGCTTTTATTTTAGCCCGATTATTAGCCAGTGTTTAGCTCGATAGTGGCTAATACTTTCCGAGCTACTTTTTCCCAACTAACATCGGAAACATCACTTGATGCAGACTGACGCATCTGAGTGTTATTTACATGATTGAGGGCTTCGATTGAGCGTTGCAAGAAGCGCTCATGGTCACCAAAAGGCACTAGTAGTCCGCTTAGGTTGTCCCTAATGTGCATATTAGCTGCAGCGTAGTCGTAAGCTACGGTTACGAGGCCTGAGGCCATTGCTTCAGTCACGGTATTTCCAAATGTTTCAGTCATACTCGGGAAAATGAGGATATCTGCTGAAGCATACGCAGAGGTTAAGTCTTCACCGACTAAAAATTTAGTACAATAGACCTCAGGGTTTTCATCAGCAAAGCTCTCTTGAGATGGACCATCGCCAACGACGACGCATTTCACACGAGGGTTAAGTTCACGCATAACCTTAAAAACTTCGGCTAAGAGTCCCATGTTCTTCTCGGGTGATATGCGGGCAATGAAAATTGCCACGGGGTCATCTCCATTAGCCCCCCATTTATTTCTGAGTTTAGGGCATCTATTGCTGGGGGAGAACTGGCACACGTCGACACCTCGTCCCATTACATGGAGGTTCTCAAAACCCGCAGCTTTGAGTTCATTCCTTACCGAGATAGATGGCACCATTGTTGCTGAGGCTCGATTGTGAAACCAACGCATTAATTTGAATGCTGTTTCAGCTAGCAATGGCAATTTCCAACTTCGCGCATATTGATGAAAGTTTGTGTGAAATCCAGCCAAAGTGATGATGCCTAGGTCGTTGGCTACCTTCAGGGCCGAGCAACCTATGACGGATTCCATACCAATATACACGGCGTTAGGACGCTTGGTTTGCCAGCGTTCGCGCAACTCTCTACGGCTCACCCATGCCACTTGTACTGAATCATAGCCAGGGACACGAATAGAAGGTAGACGTATCGCGCTGACTGGTTGTGGGCAAATCATCCGCACGACACAGCCCATATTACTCAGAGAATCAACCAGATAGCCAAGTGACTTCGCTGCTCCATTTACATCCGGGGCGTAGGTGTCTGTTACTATCTCAATGTGCATCGCTAGCAGGCCTATAACTGCATTATTTCCTGTGAAATAACAGATAAAAAATCTAAACCAGTAACAATTTGAGTTTTTTTGCATTGCTTCTCCCGCTCAGTCGATTTAATCCCCTAAGGATAGATGCCAGAAATATACTACTTGCATTTTCGGTTACTATTTCTCCCAGAATGCATCACACCCTTCACAGTAAAATCAAAAACGCCCTCATTATTCAGAGCGACTGGGAAGGTGGTCTCACGAATTTCGCGCAAGACCTTATCAAGGCTGGAACTGAGGTCACAAAAGTACTCCTCCATGCTGGAGACTGGATCCACAAGTGGAAAGGGATACCTACTGTCA
>JBLHPP010000209.1:0-4562 GCA_047624385.1 Crocinitomicaceae bacterium | reverse complement strand
CATTTCTGTACAGGTGAAAGCCTTAAGCTGCTCTATACTCCTGAAGAAGTAGAAGTAGAGGCCCCTAAAGGAAATTTTCAAACAATCGCAAAATGCGGATTTAGCGGCGTACTTTTTGGCCCGTCTAATTATCACGCATACAACCAGAATATCATCGACCTGCATCAGGCTGAGTTCTCTAACATGGCCCTAGACCGCTACAAGTCACGCGTAGTGACCGAGAGTGGTGAGGAGGCTGTGAATGCTTGGTTGGAGACGATGAAAAAGAAAACTCAGTACCGCTTAGTCAGTGACGCTGAAGTTATTTTGGAAGACGAGAAAGCAATGCTCGCGCATTTTGATACTCATTTGTTTGAGGAAACATTCCGCGCCACGCACCGCGCAGATGTCGACTCCCAGATCATAGGTAAGCTTCTCTCACCTGGTCTTTTGACTTTATTGAAGGAAACAATCGCTGATCAGCGTCGTTACCCAGGTAAGCTAGCACCCTTCCTTTGCCGTCAGCTTTCTGGCCGTCATTTGGCTGTGTTTAAGTGGCAAGGTAAACTTCATTGTGGACCATCAAGGCCACATGCTATCGGTGTAGATGTGCAGTTGGCTGAACGGCCAGCGGTTATGTTGGCATGGATTTTAGGTAATCCAGGTGGAGGCATTGATGCTCTCTGGAAAACAGTTCTGCCTGAAGAGGTGACTGACGAAGTGAAAAAATCTTGGTATCATGATCTCCACTGGATGATCAATGAGGGCTTTGTTGTTCTTGTCAGCGACGGTCGCATCTTTAGTTCTGATCATTCTTCGGCACCTGCCAAAAAGGCATCCACTCCTAAGAAAAAGAAGGCTGCTAAGCCAGTTGCTGCGAAAGCACCTGAGAAAACACCGGCAAAAGCTCCTGAGAAAGATGAAAAGTCTGAGTAACCCACGCTATGGGACATGCTTATCTTTATTTCCTAGGTTTACTTTTAGTAGGCTTGGTGGCGGCTTATAAATTTGCCCGCCTCGCTACTAGCAAAGGCTATCTAGGAAGTAAGGCCAAGCGCTACCCCTTACTTTTGATGATCGCGTCGATGAGTGCCGCGGTTGTACTTCTATTAGGCTCTATTGTGATAGGTATAGCCATGCCTCGCTGGCAAGGCTCCGTAAGTTCAGTTTTCCTTGTGGCTAATTGGTTCATCATTGCTCTGAACCTACTGGTACTAAAGCTGGCCTACAAGAATATGAAGGCAGCTCCAGATGGACGCGGTGCTTCAAGTGAGAATTAGAAATTCCAGGGGGCGACTTTTTAATATAATAAGCAGACTTTGTAGCTAGACCTTCGACTTTCAACATTCATAGCAATCGGAGGCCCCACACTCCACTTGAGGTGAAGTGCGCCGAGGCCCCTATAAACCTACTCGCCGCGCCAGATGGCGATGATGTGCTCTGGGTGGAAGTTTATTTCCTGACCAGGGGTGAGTAGCTTGGTGTACTGCGGTTGGTTGTCGAGGTAGCCGACGATGATGCCATCGTCAGAGTTAGTGATGACGACCCACATGTGCTCAAGCGAATGGGATTTCCCTTCAGCTTTCAGCGGCTGGGCGTAGTGGAAGACGAGTTTGACAGCATCACCTTCTTCGACGGCGAAGCGTTCTTCGTCGGCTGGAATCGGTTCCTCGAGGAAGCCTTGTTTCTGCAGGTTTTCAGCTTCGATAACATCGAGCTCGTAGCCGTCGTCCTCGAGTGTGGCGTAGGGATATTTCTCTTCTTCACTCACGGTTGACTAGCGGTAGTTGGTGATAGTCTCCACGAGCGCGGCCACATTTTCTGGCTTAGCGGATGGGAGAATACCGTGGCCAAGATTAAAGATGTGTCCATCGCGTCCCTTCATCGAATCGAGGAGGCGGGTGGCTTCAATTACGGTGCGCTCGGCTGTGCCATCGAGGATGGTTGGGTCAAAGTTGCCTTGGACCGCGATTCCTTGTGGGAGTTCTGAGTGGAATTTTGGTAGGTCGACAGTCCAGTCGACACTGAGGCATTTAGCGCCAGCTCCAATCAGAGTTGTCGAGTGGTGTGCCATCCCTTTGGCGTAGATAATGATTGGGAAATCAGCTGGGAGAGCTGAGATGACACGGCGCATCCACTTGACTGACATTTCCTCGTAGTCGCAAGCAGAGCACCAAGCACCGGCCGAGTCGAACATTTGCAGAGCGTCAGCACCGTGGGCAATCTGCATGAGAAATAGGTCGATGAGAGCGGTAGAGATTTTCTCCATCAACTTCTCAAACAGTGGACGGTCTTCGTAGAACATGTGCTTGAGACGTGAGCAATTTTTCAGCGAACCTCCTTCAGTCATATAGGCTGCGAGTGTCCACGGAGAGCCGCCGAAGCCGAGAAGAGCCTTGTCCATACCGATCTCCTTGCGGATGGAAGTGAGGGCGTTGCCCATATAGATGAGTTTTTCAGCTGTGCCGGTCTCATCGAGCGCATCGATTTGCGCTTCGGTCTCGAGCACGTAGTCCATGCCGATACCGCCACCATCGCGGAAGTGGTAGGGCTGACCCATAGCTTCTGGGATCACGAGGATATCAGAAAACAGGATGGCTGCATCGAGGTTGTAGCGGCGCAGTGGCTGCATGGTGACTTCGGTGGCCAATTCTGGAGATTTGACCATCTCAGTGAATGAGTAGGTTTCCTTGAGCTTGCGGTACTCTGGGAGGTAGCGGCCAGCCTGGCGCATGATCCATACGGGTGGACGGTCGAGTGCTCCGCAGTTTGCGGCGGTGAGGAATCTATCTCTGCTGTTCATAGTGTGTTAGTAAGGAAAAAGGTGAAAGGGGAAAGGAAAAAGTGAGGAGTGAGGTGGATGCTGAGTATTGAGTTGGTTGATTCAGTTATGTAGTAGGGAGGGTTCTTAATATTCTGCGGCTAGGTTTCATTAGATTGAGGCCGATTGACTTTTGACTAATGACCATTGACAGCCCGAATGGCCTATTCTTCCCAGATCATGTGCTGCATTTCTAGAGCACGGGCACGCTTTTGGTAGGCTTCTGATTCTGGGCCGCCGTAGGATGCTACTTTTTTTGCAATTGCCACCGCAGCCCTAAAGTCTTGTTTTTTTTCTAATAATGCGATGGTTTTGAAGCCGCATTGGTAGAACCATTTCCACTCCTGTTGGACTTCAGGAGCATTGGGGTCGATATTTTCTTTGTTGATGACTTGGTAATACGAGTCGAGCGCGAGCTTGTCTTGTAGCATGCTTTCAAGCGTCTGCCCCTTCATGTAATGGATTTGGTTGTTCCATGCTAGGGGTAGGTTTTTGTGGGCGAGTAATTTGTCATAGATGGCGACAGCCTTAGTGTATTGAACTGGGTCTTCGCCGCCTTGGGTGTGGAGGGCTGTGGCCAGAAGAATTCCGATCTCGCGTTGTTGAGGTGAGGTAGACGCCACTTTGTAGACGATATTAAGAGAAATTTTAGCTTCCTCAGTACGGTTGATGTCGAGCAGCACGCGGGCTTGCTGAATTCGAGCTTCCAGCGCAAGGGATCCTTTGATCTGGATGACGTTCTCAAAGAGGTCGACGCTCTCTTTGAGAGCCTGTGGCGTGCCTTCCAATCTGGCGGCCATCCCAGCATAATAGTGACAAAAGGAAGTAAGTGGGCTGTCTGGGTTTTCTAGGGCAATTTTTCCTAACAGCTGACGTGACTTGTTGTGCTCGCCATTACGGTAGAGTGCGAGTCCCTTACGCATTTCGAACTCCGATGAACTCATATTATTCGGAAACTTTTCGAAGTAGGTATCGAGTGTTGCTATCGCGGTTGGCCAATCTTGTTGGAGTTCAGCGAGAAGATAGCTAGTGCGTGTGAAGTCTGTGAATTGCTCTGCACTGAGCTTCGTGCTATCTACGCTATCGATGAGGGCCTTGCTGAATAGGGAGTCGAGTGGTGGCTGGGTTGCACAAATGGATGCTAACGCAATACGAGCATCGACTGCCCGAGGGTTTTGAGGGTTTTTTTGCAAAAAACTATTGAGAGCTTCGCGCGCTTTTGAGTGCTTCTGGTGGGCTAGCCAGAGCGCCCGCTCAATGCTGAGCTGGATAGCGAGTTCTTTATCTGTGATTTTATCTTGCTGAGCGTCAAAGGCTGCGAGGTCAGCGCTGCGAAGGGCTGCCAGTCCTAAATTAATTTTAGCGGCACGGGTGATGTACGCATTATTGGAGCGAGCAGCTATTTCGAAACCTTTGAGGGCGTCTGGGTAGTTGTCTTGCTCGACACTGAGCATGCCAGCTATGAAGCCGGCCTGGGACTGAGCCTCGGGGGCTAGAGTTATTTCATTTGCTAGTGCTAGGTCTGCTAGACTTTGTAACGTACGGAGCGCGTCGAGACGCTTTTTTTGCTTAAGTTGGATCTTCGAGCTGTCAAAAATCGATGATCCAAAGAGTGCGTGTTGTGGGTAGGCTATGCGAAAGGCTGAGAGTTCGAACTGAGCTTTGGTGAGTGAGCCAGCGATGTCTAGTTGTGCGGTGTGTGTGGCATAGTAGTAATGTGCAATTGCTCGCAAATACGGGTTCGTGGTATTGAGAGCCATTG
>JBLHPP010000208.1:0-4576 GCA_047624385.1 Crocinitomicaceae bacterium | reverse complement strand
AGCAACAAAAGTACCTACTAGTAGAAGTCCGCCAAGCCCAGCTTGCTGTCAAATCAGCCGAAATGGACTATTCCGAGGGACTCGACAATTCAGGAATCTTAGAAATCCTCGAATCCCAACGGCGAGCAAACAGCTCGCGAGCCCTACTTATCAACTTAAAAAACCAACGATTACAAAACCGTATCGACCTACATCTCGCGCTCGGCGGCGACTTCTCAACGCAGGCCCCGAAGTCGTAAGGGTTTTTGCTTTCCATCTAGCCCGAGGCTGCCAATCTCCCCGCACCGCATTATTATGTTCACTCCAAAATGGAAAAAAGAGGCCCAGCACCTCTATAAAGGCGCCAAAAAGTTTCTCAACTACAAGCGTGACCTCTTAGCTCAAGACCGTATCGATGAGATCGAGTCACGCAGAGTTGACCTCCAAAAAGCTTGGAAATCCAGTGACAAGCAAGAAACCAAAGAGGTAGGTAAGCAACTCCAAGCTTGCTGTGAACAAGCGCTCCCCCGCTACAAATCACCAGATGTAGTTTCCGAAAACGTCGAAGTTCTCTTCGTCGCCATAGTCGTGGCTCTTGGACTCCGCGCATATTATCTACAGCCTTTCCGCATCCCAACTGGCTCCATGCGACCCACTCTCAATGGCATCATCGGACACGTGGAATCTAAAGACAAGTGGCCAGCCCTCCCTGTACGCTTGATGCAGGAAGCCACCCACGGCCGTAGCTACCTTTCCGTTGTCAACGAAACCGAAGGCGACCGCATTGTTAAGATTGAACCTAAGCAACAATTTCACTTCTTTTCTAGAACTGTCATTACCTTTAAAAGTGGAAAAACTCGGAACGTTTCCGGCTCGCCTACTGCATTCGCTGAGGCTCTCAATAAAGAGGCGTTCGAGAAACTAGCAGGCGGCACCATGAGCGATAAACCTACCGAGAGGCTCATGCAGATTACTCAAATAGATCTACCAGCTAATTTTATCGTAGCGGAAGGTTACATTGAAACTGGCGATCTTGTTCTTGTTGATAAATTTTCTTACCACTTCCGCCAACCTGATGCTGGTGAAGTTTTCGTTTTCGACACCCGTGAAATAAAACAAATCCAAGCAGGTAAAAACCCAGGCTCACATTATATCAAACGCCTCATTGCCACACCTGGTCAAAAAATCGAGCTCAAATATAGCACGCCACGGACAGAAATTGTTCAACTATCAAATGGTCAGCGAGGCGTCAGACAATTCAATGATAATGCCCTCGTCTACATCGATGGCAAGAAGATGAAGGCTCCAGGTGTACTGCGTGTCGAGGCAGCGCAGGCAGACTACGGCACTTATGGCTACCAGGCTACGGAACGTCTCGCACCAGGTCGTTATGTAAAACTTAAGGACCGACCTTCAACTGGCAAGTCCGAGTATTTTGCGCAAGGTGACAATTCAGCTAACTCATCCGACTCAAGGATGTGGGGCACGGTCAAAGAATTCAACCTCGTCGGCCCGGCCATGGTTGCGCTCTGGCCATTTGGTTCTGGCCACTGGGGATTCATCAAATAATCCACTACTTCTAAAGTACGCAAGCCCGCTTATTTCTAGAACCTCCTCATGTCCGAAGCTGCTACCATCACTCAAAAAGCAAAGTCGAACCTAGCTTTCGCATTCCTCTGTCTCCCAAAAGACAGACGCGATGACATGGTGACATTCTACGCATTTTGTAGAGTCATCGATGATCTGGCTGACGACCCTGATATCCCAATGGCTGAGAAACGAGCTGGACTCGACTCCTGGATTCAGTGCTTCCAAGTGGACGGTAAGGCTGAAACCCCGCTGCAGTCAGAGACCCTCCAACTACGCGATCGCTACCAGGTCGATAACCAACTTTTCCTCGACCTGATAGAAGGATGCGAGTCCGACCTCAACCCCCATCGCCGCTTCGGCAACTGGGATGATCTCCAAGACTATACCTACAAAGTAGCAAGCTGCGTCGGCCTGATATCTATCGATATCTTCGGCTGCACCAACGAACAATCTAAGAAATACGCCATAGCTCTCGGCCACGCTCTACAGATCACTAACATACTGCGTGATGTCGGTGAAGACCTTGACGACAATGTCCGTATCTACCTCCCAATTGGCGATATGTCCCGCTTCCAATACACCGAACGCGACCTCATCGGTAAAGTCCACGATCACCGCTTCGTCGCCATGATGAACTACCTAGCCGACCGCGCCGAAGTCTATTACCAAGAAGCGCTAGACAATCTGCCCGACTGCGACAAACGCGCCCTCCGCGCCGCCGAAGGTATGCGCAAAATTTACCACGGCATCCTGAAGAAAATGCGCAAAGACAACTTCAAAGTCTTCCACCAACGGTATTCCCTCTCGAAGCCAAAAAAGCTGCTCTATTTGATCAGCTCCCAGCTAGGTATCTAGAAGCTGAAAAAGAAACATCGACCACAGATCTAGCAGATTAGACAGCAAGATAATTTAGTGAGGATAAATGTAGACAGAAGATTTTAGCTTTCAATAGAAGGATCTATTCTACGCTGACAAATCAAATTTATGATATCAGACACACTTGATACCTCATCTCGATCATCGTCAGTTATCGGAAGCTTATACAGCAATTCCAAATCTAATAAAATGCTCTCGATCTCAGATGGTAATACTCTCAAATCATCAACAAGATCAAAATTTACCTTCTCTTGCTTAAGGTCACCTCCGGCAACTAGCGTTGGTGGTACTGGAAAGAATTTCAAGCGAGGCTAGGCGTGATGAGTGAGCGGATTTTTATCCGTGAACGAAGAATAACGCAGCCTTGCGCAGAAAGGCTTTCCAGCCCGAAGGGGGCCTATCTTCAAAAACGAGCTACGCTCGCAAATTTAAAGAATTAATAACTCACACACCGACAGCGGGAGTTGCCGGAGGTGCCCTTAATTGAAAAACTTTTGCACAAGTTATTTTGTAAAAAAATCCTAAACTCAATCTCACCCATTCCAGCGAGCTTCCCCACCAACTCATCATGCGATTTAGAACCATACTTTGTAGCCAAAATAAACAGTACTACCGACACAACTATAGAAAAAAAACCACCAACAGTCACTGCTGGTGATATGTTAGAATCATTGCTAAAAAAAGAACTCAATAAAATCACAATACCACTCAGACCAAACTTTGCGGATAAAATAAATAATAGGTATTTTATAAACATAAGCAGATCACTTATGCGTGTCTCAGCATCGGATAGCAAGCCCCAACGACTCTAATAGAAGTCGTTTAGAACCGACCCATCATTATGTCTATTTTATGTGTCTTTAATAGGCTGACCCAGTTTATACATACTTGCGCTAATCCTGATCTCATCACTTGAAGTTCCACAGAACACCTCTATTCATTCGTACAATTCGTGTAGAAATGCTCCATCGTGCTGGCTTGTTGCTGAGCTCTAATGAGAGATTAGAAATTCATCTCTCTCCTTTTTCCTTTCACCTCTCTCCTTCCCCAGTTTCATCGTCCACCACTTTCGTCCCTTTCGCGGTAAAAAAACTACCCCAATACTCGGATTTTATAAACCACCAGCTGCCCACCTTTTTCCTGCGTTACAACCTTGCGCTCAACTTTGGTACCTAACAGCTGCTCCATCATTCGCACTTCTTGAATGACGGCTGATGGGTATACTGCAAAAATCTCCTGCATTGGGTGGTGGTACTCCTCTATACGAAATCCTCCTTCACTAGTGTAATGGCATTGGCAAAAGACTCCAGACTTCTCGCGTAGCTCTACCAGCCGAGTAGCCTTTTCAACCATTGATTTACCACGACTGACGTGACTAGCCCATTCACTGCGTTGTTGCTCGTAGTGGTGGAACAAAATCTTCTCAGGTGCCGAATCACCAAAGAAGCGTTTTACCCCTTCCATCACATTGAGAGAAATTTCAACGCCTGCTTGAGGAAAGAGCGTGCTGCACTTTTCTGTTAGCACGTAGAGTTTCTCAGGTCTCCCGGCCGCTTTCCTAGGCACGCGCCAGGTCTTTAAGTACCCCAACAACTCTAACTTTTCACATTGTTGCTTCGCTCCCATGTAGCTGAGTTCTACAGCTCTAGAGAGCTCAGTCACTGTCATGCCTTGCGATTTTTTGATAGCCTCAATAATTTTAAGTACATTTGGCTTGGTCAAATCTCTAAAGGCGTCGGAAAACATAACTACAGTAACCTCTACTTATCTCACAAGAAATTCCATACAAAAACGCTGGTAATTGCCTTTCGATTTATACAGAATTGCAAGATTTCTCAAAATGGTCAGAATGAAGGGCTTTGAAAATAGGTGAAAGGCTAAATTACTTAAGGGTCTTGGTCGTCAATCGACGCACTGGAAAACTTGGACTTCTTGAGGTGTGGTTTGACGAGTAGCAAGTAGCTAGTATTCAGTAGCTAGCATCTAGGAAGATGGAACGAATAGCTGGTACGATGAAGCAAAATAATGCGTCTCAAAGCTCACCAAAATAGTCTAAACTAAGGGCCATCCGTGGTGAAAAACGTTTCATCGTCCCAGCCTTTTAGCCTCTTTCGCGGTAAAAATATTCCTC
>JBLHPP010000207.1:0-4617 GCA_047624385.1 Crocinitomicaceae bacterium | reverse complement strand
ATGGATGAGCTCACTGGAGCACTGGCATCCTGTATTCGAACTTCTCTCAATCGTATGCCCGCGGAAATCGCGCGGACCACCAATTTTTACCGTAGCCAACATGGCGGCAGCGCTCCTACCCGAGTCTTTCTCGCTGGAGGTGGTGCCAATCTCCCTCGAATTGGAGATTTCTTCCAACAGAAGCTTCGGCTGCCAGTGGAGTACTTTAACCCGCTTAAGCGAATTTCGGTAGGCCAAGAAATTGATGTGGATAAGGTGTCGGCAGAGGCGCACCAGCTTGGTGAGCTTGTAGGTCTGGCACTACGCTCTATCGATAGATCTATAGTCAGTATAGATTTAGTTCCTGAAGTGGTTCAGAGCGAGCGTGACCAGAAGCGTCGCCGTCCATTCTTGATTGGCGCTGCAGTTGTAACCTTGGCCGCGTTTGCAGCTATGTACGCAGCAAACTCGACGGAAGCTACGGATGCTGAGAAAAAGCTGGCTTCGGTGAATGATCGTATTGATGTTCTCAACAACTTTGCAGGTCCGATTGAAAAAGAAGCCAAACGTGAGGCTGTTGTGCAGGGTTTTTCTGATCAGTTTGTTCGGGCGCATTACGGACAAAGATATTGGCTAGAAATGATTGACGACCTGAAGCAACGCTTTGGGCATACTCATGTGTGGGTGACTGATATGAGCCCATTGATTAACTACAGTGTCTCTAGCGAAAAGCCTGCAGAGGAAGCCATCCGTAGTGATTTTGCTGATTTAGGGTACGGTATCTCTGGGATGATAGAGCCAAAGCTGGAGGAGCCTATGTTCTTGGCAAAAAATCGACCGAATGAGAAGTATGTGCCGCCTGTAATAAATGCGGTTAGAATCAAGGGTCTCTGGCGTGGTGCTAGTGGCGCATCGAGGGTGAACGAGTTAGTTAGGATACTCACATCAGAATCATATTTTTTCACTCTCGAAGTTGAAGATACTAGTGGCGTTAGGCCAGTAACAAGAACGCTCACACCTTCTGAATACTCTGAAACTGAGAGTATGCTGAAGGACGGCGAGTTTGCCGCAACATTCACAGTGACTATTCCACTTAAAAAACCAATACCCCTCCGATAAAACCATGAGCTGGATACAGGAAAATAAATTTACGGCCGCTCTAGCAGGGGTCACCGCAGTTGGTTCAATCGTACTCATTTCCCTCTCGATGGGGAAAGGCGATGATATTGCTTCTGCACAGATAAAATTGAAGAAAGCTCTCAGGAATGAGAAGAGTATTCAGAGTGTGCAGCCCTTTCCAAATAGAGAAAATTTGGAGCACAAGCAATCAACTGTCAACGATTACGAAAAAGGTGCACGCTCCCTGCAGCGTCAGTTTGCGGCATATCGTCCGAATGCTAAAGATGTTGAAGACTTTGCGCCAGATAAGTTCAGTGCCATCGTGAGCAGCTACCGCAACCGCTTAAACAAAAAATTCAAGAAGAATGATGTCGAGTTGCCAGATCAATGCGTCTACGGTTTTGAGGCTTATGCAAATAAGTTCCCACGTCCGGAGGCTACTGGTGAGCTAAGTTATCAAATCAAAGCGATGGAGTGGCTGTTTTCCGAGTTGGCGAACAATAAGCCTGAAGCTCTATTGAATGTGGTGCGCGATAAATTTGATTTAGAGTCCGCTCCTGTTGCGGTTACGAGAGGTAGAAGAGGCAGAAGAGGCAGAAATGCTGTTGAGCAAGAGCCTGAATACTACGTCATGCCGCTCGAGTTGTCATTCAGGTCTGATGAAAAAGTACTTTCAAATTTCCTAGAAGAGATTGCGAACACAGACAAGTATCCATTCGTTATTCGATCCATGCATATACAGAATGAGCGCATGACTCCGCCTACCGAAGGTGATGCGGAGTTTGAAAAAGCTGCGATAGCAGGTGGGGGTAATGATTTTTTTGACTTTGCTCCTGATTTTGAGAACGAAGGAAATGCCGGTGAACCTGATGAACCCCTTGAAGGATTGAATAGAAACGTTGCCGGAGCAGTTCTGCCCGTGGCCGCTGCGCCGGTGGTAGGCGACGATAGTGATGATACACGCCTCTTGAAGCCAATACTTGGTGGGGAAAACGTGAATGTCTTCCTCAAGCTAAATCTAATTTTATTGAATAAGTCGGCTGTGCTGACTCTCGATGAGATGGAGAAAAAAGCAGAAATTGAACAATCTAGCTCAGCTAGCGACCTTACTGATTAGAAAAATGTCTTGGCTAAAAGAAAATTATGAAAAGGCTGCGCTCGGTGGAGCAGTAGCTATATTGGTTGCCGTAGTGGCTACAAAGTTCGTCGGTGAAGGTGGAGAGCTCAGTGATAAAGCTCTCCGAGTGGATATTGACAATAGTCCTGGTGAGGAGTTACTCACCGAGATGGCTTTGGTGTTAGAGGCTCGTGAGAGCCCTGCTGAAATCCGTCCGAAATTGGTTGATGGCCGTGAGGTTGATTTATTCGTAGGCCAGCCGCTCTACATGGCTGATGGTTCTGTTGATCCAGTTGAGATTATTGGTGGACCAAATGTGCATAAAGGTATCGCAAATGATTTGTGGGTTAAGTATGGCATCGACCCCAGCTTTGCGAATGCTCCTGAGCGCGATCAAGATAAGGATGGTTTCACCAACCGTGAGGAGTTCGACGCTGAAACGGCCCCAACAGATAAGACATCCTATCCATCTCCCTTGATTAAGCTCAAAGGTGAAAGCGTGGATGTTTTTAAAATACAGATGCGCTGGAGTTCCTTTGATCCTAAATCTATCACGCTTTACTATCAAGACACCAAGCCCACTCGCACATTCAGTGAGCGGGTGAAACATGGAGCTTCGTTCATAGCTAAAGAAGGAATGGAGCCTAATAATCGCTTCAAACTCTCAGATGGATCTACCAAAAAAGAGGGCCCTAACGGACGTGTACAAGATGCTTATGAAGTAGAAGACACAACTCCCCGCTACAAAGGCACTCCTAAGCAGTTTTTCACTTTATTCCGCCAAGGTCCAAAAGCTGGACGCTTCAATGAAATTCAAGATCGCTCTGTGACTCTAACATTGTACGCGCTCGGCCAAGAAGGAACGAGCTTTGTGGTCAATGAACTCGAGCGATTCTCGCTGCCCTATGACGAAAAGGCGAGAAATCGGCCCTATCAGGTCACAAAAATCGAACCAATTGCTGGACAGGCTGACGTGTTCGCCGTCGAGATTATTGAGGTTATCGATGGTGAGACAGAAACCAAAACTCTAACTGTTCGTAAGGGTAAATAGCATCAGCTGTTAGTGAATTAGATTGAATTTAAGATAGTAAATTAGTAAAAAATCCCGCAGAAACTAAAGTTTTTTGAAAAAAGAGCTTCCCAACCCCCCCTACATTAGAAGAACCTACACACCAATCATGGAAAAAATACCTACGCATCGTTCCAGTCGCACCGCAGCCATCCTTATGGCGGCGGCTGCTGTTATGCCGCTAGCATCTCATGTCGCACAGGCGCAATCACTTGTTCAGCAAGAGATCGCCCGTCGTGCAGCACAAGTGCAAGAAGCGGATGCAGCCCTACTTGACGGCCGAAAGCTTTACGCTGAAGGCAAGTATGAAGAAGCTGTCGCGGAATACCGCAAAGCAATCAACCTGCTCCCTTCGGGCCCAGTAGTGTCTGACAGACGTCACGCATACACTGGTCATCTCGTAGATGGCTCTATTGCCCTTAGTCAGTCCTACCGTCGTGTGGGTCGTTACGCTGAAGCGCGTCAGACTCTTTCAGACGTCCTAGCCAAAGATCCACTCAATGTGGCAGCTAAGCAGCAGTTAGAATATCTAGATGACCCAATTCGTACCAACCCAGTTCTCAGCTACGAGCACACTCAGGACACTGAGAAGGTGCGCAAGCATCTCTACCGAGCACAAGGCTACCACGACCTAGGTAAGTACGATGAGGCTGATGCCGAGTACAAAGAAATTCTTCGCGTTGACCGCTACAACACAGCGGCACGCCGTGGCATGGAAAAAATTGCGAGCATGAAGTCTGATTACTACCGTGCAGCTTATGACCATACTCGTGCTGAGCTTCTGATGGAAGTTGATAAAGCGTGGGAGATCGCAGTTGCTCCGAACATAAACTTCGGCGGCCCTGAAGTGGGTCAGCCGGTAGTCGATGTGACTGGTGCTCTTTATATTCGCCGTAAGCTTCAGAGCATCATCCTTCCTGTAGTTGATTTTGAAAATGTTACGGTTGACCAAGCTATCGACATACTGCGCCAGCGCGCTCGTGAACTCGACACACTTGAACTCGACCCAAAGAAGAAGGGTTTGAACTTCGTTGTACGCACGCCTACTGTCACTGGCGGTGGTGCAGAAGATGCTGAAGCTGGCGAATTCGGAGGAGCGGCTAAGCCCGGCTCCAAGACTATCAGTTCACTGCAGTTGCGCAACGTGCCTCTCGAGGTGGTTGTGAAGCAGATCTGTGATGTGACTCAACTCCGTTACAAGGTAGAAGACTACGCTGTAGTTTTACTCCCTGCGACAGACTTTGATGACACAGAGCTCTACACTCGTTCATTCACTGTGCCACCAGATTTCTTGACGCTTATCGGCACCGGTGGTGGCGGTGGTGGTGGTGCT
>JBLHPP010000206.1:0-4634 GCA_047624385.1 Crocinitomicaceae bacterium | reverse complement strand
CCAAAGTGATGGCCGAGAAAACTGGAGGCGAGACGATCGAACTCATTCCAGGTGAAGTGGAAAAAGTTAACGAAAAATAGCAAAATAGGGAACAGACAATTTATGGCAGGACTGTCTTCCCGCAAAGCATGCGCCATGGTATAGCTATGCTATGGCTAAATCTCGATTATACCACTTAGAGAATCAAAAGAGACAAATGTTGGAGTGATTTTTTGATCCATCAAGGCTAGACGAGGGAGTGGTGCGAGCACCATGACTGAGGAGAAACGCCGATTTATCAAGAAAGCGCCCAGCACTCAAAGCTTTCCGCGTAGCGCATTTCCCTAAAGGGCACCTCCGGCAACTAGCGTTGGTGGTGGTGGAAAGAATTTCAAGCGAGGCTAGGCGTGATGAGTGAGCAGATTTTTATCCGTGAACGAAGAATAACGCAGCTTTGCGCAGAAAGGCTTTCCAGCCCGAAGGGAGGCTATCTTCAAAAAAGAGCTACGCTCGCAAATTTAAAGAATTAATAACTCACACACCGACAGCGGGAGTTGCCGGAGGTGCCCTAAAGCCCTCAAAAAGAACATTTGTATCTTTGGTTTTGCTAAGTGGTCATTGGCGTCAAAATAGCGCCCTTCAAACACCCGCCGAAGGCGCGCGAACATTGTTACCGGCAGCCGTTGCGCTAGCACGCCTGCCGGTCGCCATTGAGAGAATCAAACGCCTCCGAAGGAGCTGTACAGCACACATAGCCAACCATTCAACTCCCCTGCGATCAGAAATACTTAACCTAACTCTCGTTTATTCGGCCCCTTCGGAGGCGGAAGTCTTTACCTCTGAGCATCCGGCAGGCTAGGTTTCACCTCAGCTGCCGGCTACTATGTTTGGGCACCTTCGGTGGCGTGGCACCCTCTCTCGCACATCCCCCTTTCCAAAGCCGTTTCATCCTTATTTTGACGCCAATAGCTAAGTGGTATAACTAGGTGCCATTGGGGTCTGGTGCTGAGCGCGACTTTTCGTCTGCGGCCTACTAAGATGCATAGATTGAGTCGAGGCTTACAACTGGACCTTAAGAAGAACGCAAGACTGGAAGCACTTTCCAACGCAAAACTTAACCTACAGTGAAGTAACACAATGCTTTATTTAGCCTCAATCAACTTCTGAATATCCACCACTCTCACACAGTTGCGGATCACCATTTGGAATGGTCCGCGGAAATCTGATTTTTTCTTCTTCGGATAATAGATCGATTGGGTGTTTGCCACCATTCCTACCACATTTCCGCATTCGTCTAGGACTGGTCCACCGCTCGATCCACGAGCAAACTCGGCGGTCACAGCCATCCAGATCGTCTTTGCAGCTTTACTCGTACGCGCCGTATAATAGCGCGATACAAGGCCGGCAGTGTAGGTGAAAAAACGGCTGTCTGGGTGCGCGATGATGTGCACCTCTCCACCCACTTTTTGCGGGTTGCCTAGTTTGAGTGGACTAAACCCCTCACCTTCAACTCTAAAAATAGCAATATCTGACTCCTTGTCTGCGGCCAAAACCTCTTTCACTGCACAGACCCTGCCATCACGTAAAAGCACTCCCCAACCCGAGTGCTCAGCATTGGCAAACACGTGGTAGTTGGTCACCATCACTCCATCTTCAGCTAATACCCAGCAGGTAGCACATCCTGAACGATGCCATTTGTCACACTTCCCACACTTATAAACGGATGCGATTATCCCCACGCTATCCACGCAGTCATTGTAGATGTCATCACTTTCATTGTCGCTCGGCTTAGGCAATACCAGCGCCGTGGTCTTACGCGATAATTGCTCAGTGAGTTCCTTGGCTCCAGTGGTTTTACTGGTGTCCACAAGCTCTCCAATTTTCTTTCCAAGTTCCCTAGTCATTTCTGAGTCGTTTATCACGATAGGCTCAGCGGTCATCGATGATTGAAAAAACGAAAGGAGGACCAGTAAATGGAATGGTCGGAACATAGTGAGCGCAGGAGTAAAAGGGTTCTTCATATGGGTACTTATGTAGCGGTGCCAAATCTTCTTTCGTTCAATTACAACTACTATAATCAACCTATGTAAATAATTGATTTCCTATCGCTTAGCTCGGTTGTAGCGTGTGCGTCGTTGCGTTGCGGTCGGCTTTGTGGGTTGGGGTGCCGGATCTTTCTTAGCTGGAGACTCGTCAATCTTTGTTTTTGTCGCCGCGACATTAGTCACGCAGCTAGCAGGTACTTGCTCGCGTCTACCTGAGGCTTTAGCGCGCTTCGGCAGTTTGATCGCTTTCAGCTTACTCAGTTGGAACTTTGGCATACTCCAGCCGATGCGGGTGATAAGAGCATCGAAAAGTAGTACAACTAACAGGATAATTACAAAAGAAGTTCTGAGGTCGGAAGAGCGTTCGAGTTCGGGTCTCAGCCATGCATCTGAAAGATCTAACAATTCACGGCCGCTCGTCTGTACTGCCACCTGGCGTAGCTCGCTGACGCGATCAGAGTCGAAGGCCCACTCGGCGCTGGCACCTACGACCAGCGGGCCAAAAGGCACAGCCTGAGAGCCAACACGCACAGCACCACGCACAACTGCACCTTCTTCTAATTCGTATGCCAAGGAATAATGACCCGGCGCTATACGCTTCCATTGAAGGTCGCGGACACTACGTCCACCAGCCACGCCGCTTTCCTCTATGATTTTTATCTCTGGTGGATCTTTAGAAAAAGTTTCAGCCCATTCCTCATTGTCATACATCAAATCCACGGTCAACTGGGTGCCTACCATGCGATGACGGAGACCTATGCCAGGAGGAAGGTCATTCCCCATCAACCAACGGGTGACGGTCTGGACGAAGTCGCCATAGAGTTCCCAGTTGCGCACTTCAGCCGAATGCTCGCCACCTAAGGGAAAGGAAACAGCAGCCGTACGGCCAATTCCACGGCGAGCGTGAGCAATCAGAGGTGCAGTGTATTCGTCCTTCGAGATGAGAGAAACTGTTGCATCTTTACGAGCGTAGGAGAGATTATAGCCACCCACTGCTGGCAGCCACTCGACAGCCTGTGGTGAGATGTCTGACCAATGACCAGTCGCCTGAGCTCCCACTTTCTCTTCGATAAATGCCGAGCGAGCGAGCGTGACTGTCTCTTGGGCAAACAGCTTGGGGATATCCATCGCTTTGGTGGTGAAGAAAATTCGCCCCTTACCGCGCTTGGCGATATCTTCCAGAAATTTTGCATCGCTATCCGTACGTGAACCCAGTCCTATCACAGAAATCGTAGCTCCTTGTTGGTCCATTTGATCGATCAACTTTTTATAACCACCTGGTTCCTCAGCATCTGCAGCATCTGCAAAAAGGATCATATGCTTGGTCGCTATCGGTACCTTCTTCAGCTCTTTCCAGGCATCTTTAAGTCCTGTGTACACGTAGATTCCTCCGCCCTGCGATTTGATACGGCGCACGCGCTTGATCATCTTCGCCTTATTCTGAAGAATCTGCTGCTGCTTGACTATCTCGTGCGTGTCGGAATCTACGGCGTAGACTGCGATGCTATCTTGCGCACCTAACAACTCGATTGCATTTTCAGTGCCGCTGTTAGCCAGATCCATTTTTGTCCCGCCACCAGCTGAGGCAGACATTGAGCCTGAGCGGTCGAGCACGATTGCCATCGCTACTGCCAGCTTCCTGTGGTCTTCCTTGAGCTCCATTGAAATAGGTAGCAAAGCATCGATCGAGGATTGGAAATAGCCGCCTGAGCCAAAGGAGTTTTTTCCTCCAGCCATCATGAAGCCACCGCCTTGTTCACGGACAAAGAAGTCGAGCGCGTCGAGAAACTCAATTGGCACCTCATAGGCTGGAATGTTATTGAAAATGACAGCGCGGGCACCAGCGAGTTGGCCGAC
This sequence comes from Crocinitomicaceae bacterium, assembly GCA_047624385.1. GTDB lineage: Bacteria > Verrucomicrobiota > Verrucomicrobiia > Verrucomicrobiales > Akkermansiaceae > Rubritalea. The sequence continues at coordinate 753 of JBLHPP010000206.1, read as the reverse complement.
CTTGAGGGTCAGCGGCTCTTTCTCCACATCCACAGTCATACCCTGAGCCCGTAGGACTTTGGCCACTGGGTCGTCTTGGTACTTACTGACTAACAAGACTCTAGGGCCACCAGCCACCTCCACCCAGCGCTGCACTTTATTGTTGCCAATATGCACGTCATTCTCAGGGATTATTTCGGCGGTAAATTCGTAGGCTCCCGCTTGTTTCAATCGTGTGGTGAACTCCACTTTCCCCACGCCATTGATGATCTTAACGTCAGTGCTGCTATTACTGATCTGTTCGCCATTTTGGTAAATTCGTAGTGGCACTTCACCATCTTCGAATCCCCGCACAGTCACTCCCATTACAAAGGGCTCTAGCACCTGAACACGTGTCGGTAGATCGATCCGCGCCACCCTATAATCTTCGGTCAGGTCTTCGCGCACTAATCGGTAATCAATCGGAATACCTAGTTCATTGAATTTCTCCGCAATATCTCCCAGCGGTTCGGTCGAATAACCATCAGTAAAAAGTACCACTCGTGAAGGTCGCTTCTCGCTCGCCAATGCGGCAACGTGCTCCAGCGCCAGGCGAGTCCTCGTCAATTTCTTGCTGCCGGTATAAACCTCGGTCTCGGAAGCTGAATCTTGCTTCAGAGCATCCGCCGCGTAGTTCATCAGAATCATTCGCGATTCCTTGTTAGGCTTTGCCTTGGCTAACAATTTCTCCCACTCATCAGAATGCGCCGTGACCAGCTCTTCGGTCGACTCCGA
>JBLHPP010000205.1:0-4679 GCA_047624385.1 Crocinitomicaceae bacterium | reverse complement strand
TTGGAAAGTGACTTGAGTAGATCATCGTAGCGGCCACCACCGGCGACGGCTCGCATCGAGTGGGAGGTGTCGAAGATCTCAAATACTGTGCCAGTGTAGTAGGCTAGACCGCGGACGATCGTGAGATCAAGTTTGAGGTATTGACCGAGTCCACGCGCATCGAGGTTCGATTGGATTTGCTGGAAAGCTGGAGATGCGTTTGCCGGATCATTGATGAAGGCGTGGACAAGCTCAGATGTGAGATTGTATTTCGCGAGTTTTTCGGAAACAACTTCTGGCTTGTCCCGCTCGATTTTGTCGATGATTCCGAGGAATCCAGTGGTGTCTTCAATGTGGTTCTCAGCACAGAACTTGAGCCAAGAAGCCCGGTCAGATGCGCGGATAACGAAATCTTTTTCGCTGAAGTCGAGCTCTAGCATTATGTCGATGGCAACGGAAATGAGCTCAGCGTCGGCGGCTGGGTCATCTTCGCCGATGATGTCAGCGTTAAACTGAATGAACTCGCGACCACGGCCTTTTTGCGGCTTCTCATAGCGGAAGCACTGACCGATCTCGAACCACTTCATTGGCTTCGGGTAGTCGCGCTGGTGGCCAGCAACGATACGAGCAAGCGATGCTGTGAGCTCTGGGCGCATGGTAATATCGCGCTTCCCTTGGTCTTCAAACCTGAAGAGTTGGGTGTTGAGTTCGGCTCCGGCCTTCTTTTGGTAAAGTGCCGTTTCTTCAAGGATAGGGGCCTCGTATTCTACAAAGCCATAGCGATGCGCCACACTGCGCCAAGCGGCGAAGAAGTAGTTGCGAATAGCACAATCATGAGGTGCGAAATCACGAAATCCTGGAAGTGAGTTAAAGCGCTTGTCAGCCATACGCGAGACGTTGCACGTTCAACTCTAATATTCAAGTTTCAACTCACCTAGTTCGGCCGGGATAATCCAAACTACTCGGCTCGCTTGATCAAGATACGTCCAAAGTGGGCGTTGCTCTTGAAGTAACTTCAGTATTAGCCTCTTCTTCAGATTTTAAATCCGATTGTATATGGCTATATGAGGAGTTCTGCTGCTTGCGTGCTGCGACTTCTTTTTCGGCGAGTCGGTTTTCGAAGTTGTCGACAATCTCGGCATTGCTGATGCGGAGCTCGAGTTCGCCGACTCTAGTTTCTAGCTGTTGGAGTTTTTTGAGCGATGCTGAGTCGGACTTCCTAGGCCGACCGAAGAGCCATATGCTGGCCACTGAGAGTGAACTCGTGGCTAAGATGAGAACCGGGAGGTAGGCTGCGAGGCCACCTAAATTATTTCCAGCTATGGCAGTGGTAATAAAGAGCACGGCAGAGGCTCCAGCCACCGCTGTGGTGGCGAGGGTTTTTGTGAAGCTATTACCGAGGCTATCTTTCATGCCGTAAATTAGGCGAGGGCTCTGAGAGTGCCAACCTAATAAGTCTTCTTTTTAGGATTCTAGAATAGTGCGCCTTGCTGATGAGGTGAGGAGTTGGATATTATTGATTGGATGACAAAAAAGATCCTACAGAGCGAGCTCTGTAGGATCTGGAAATTATGATAAAATGTGGCTAATTCGTTAGTCGGTGGCGAGCTTCTCGATACGGAATACGACTGGTTTAGCAGTGGTGCAGTCGAGGGCTTCACACTTTTTGAGGGTTTCGCGAAGTTTGCCGAATGGGCAAGTGTGGAGAAGGAATACCATGTCGCAGAAATCTTTGTCAGGGTTCTCTGGGTCGACTGGTGAGTGAGTACCTGAGATGCCGATTCCGTCGTTTGCCAGGATATTGGCAATTTCAGCGACGACACCTGGACGGTCTTCGACTGCGAAGCGAACGTAGTAGGATGTTTCTGTCTGATCGATTGGTAGCACCTTGCCATTCTCTGCGTATGGGAGGAATCCACGGTGGCCAGCTGAGTGAACGAAAGTGTAGGCAGCTTCGACTAGGTCACCAACAGCGGATGATGCTGTTGGCTCTTTACCTGCTCCACGACCGTAGAAAAGAGCCTCTCCTGAGGCGTCACCGCGGATAGCAACTGCATTGAACACCCCATTGACGGAGGACAGGATATGAGATTGAGGAATGAAGGAAGGCTGAGTGCGAATCTCTACTGAGCCGTCAGCGTGCTCGCGTACTATGGAGAGTAACTTGACTGCGTAGCCAAGCTTAGTGGCGAAATCGATATCGATAGTGCGAACGCGCTCGATACCTCGAACGTAGACTTCTTCAGGAGGGATTGTGAATCCATAGGCTAGGGTGGCTAGGAGCATGGCCTTGTGTGCTGCATCCCAGCCATTGACGTCGAGTGCTGGATCTGCCTCAGCGTAACCGAGAGCTTGAGCTTCTTTGAGGGCGGTTTGATAGTCTAGGCCAGCCGTGGTCATACGCTCGAGAATGTAGTTCGAAGTGCCGTTGATAATACCTGACATGGTCTCGATTCGGTTACCTACATACGAGTCTTGTACTGCCTTGATGACAGGGATTCCACCAGCGACTGCTGCTTCAAAGTGAATCGGGGTGTCATACTCACGGGAGAGGGCAAAGAGTTCTTCACCGCGCTCGGCGAGGAGAGCTTTGTTGCCTGTGACAACGGGCTTCTTCAGTTTTAGCGCTGCTGCGACGATTTCAAAAGCTGTGTCGGTGCCGCCGATGAGTTCAACGACGATGTCCACTTCAGGATGATTGACGACTTCTTGCCAGTCAGTGGTGAAAAGGTCAGAGGGAGCATTCTCAATGCGCTTTTTGTTAATGTCTCGGACAGCTGCCTTTTTGATACTGAGTGAGAAGGCGCCTTTGGCTCTGTTTGAAATGAGCTGACCATTACGTTCGAGAGTTTCCCAGACGCCTGTGCCAACTGTGCCGAAGCCAGCCATGCCGATACCTATGTGTTGCGTAGCCATGATAGTAATTGTAAAAATTCTTATTTTTTGAGGGTGATGCGCGATGGTGTATGAGATCGCGACCGAGTCAAAGCTTTATGGAGTCAATATATGGAGGCTCCCGTAACTAGAGCTCGTAATGAGCATCGGAATTTCTATTTCCTCGTCGGCCGTAATCTCTAAAATCCTGACAGATTAGTAATACTGCAAGTAAAATGGCATGGTTATAAGCTATTCGGTCGAGATGAATGCAGGCTTCCTCTAATAGATGTTGCGTTGTGCTGATATTTTAGGCAACTTAAGCATAAAGCATCCAAAGACCCATTCATGGCTAGTTATACAGAAGACGACATCAAGAGTTTAGACTGGAAAGAGCATATTCGCCTCCGCCCAGGAATGTACATAGGTAAACTCGCCGACGGCTCTAGCCCGGAGGATGGAATTTATATTCTCCTGAAAGAGGTGATTGATAACTCGATCGATGAATATGTCATGGGCCACGGCCAAGAGATTCATGTGACTATCGATGAGGAAAGCAGAGTGGAGGTGCGTGACTTTGGTCGCGGTATTCCACTCGGGAAATTGATGGATTGTGCGGCCAAGATCAACACGGGGGCAAAGTACGACTCTGAGGCATTCAAAAAATCAGTAGGACTCAACGGTGTGGGTATCAAGGCGGTGAATGCGCTTTCTTCTTTCTTCGAAATCCAAGCATGGCGCGAAGGCGAAACCAAGGCCATCGAATTTAGCCAAGGTGAAGTGGTCGAGGAAATGAAGAATCCTGGCAAGGATGACGCTCCTAATGGGACTCGCATCACCTTCGATGTCGACCGTGATATTTTTCCAAAAAAGACGAAATACCGCGATCAATACGTGGAAAAGATGTGTCGCTACTATGCGTACCTCAATCCTGGTCTCTGCGTGATTTATAACGGCAAAAAATTTAAGTCGAAGCACGGCATCTTAGACCTCTTGCGTGAAGAGATGGATGAAGAGCCAATCTACCAGCCAATCATGCTCAGTGGCCCGGACCTCGATATTTGTTTCTCCCATACCACATCTAGCTCTGAAGCTTATTTTACATTCGTTAATGGCCAGCACACCACACAAGGTGGAACGCATTTGGCGGCATTTCGTGAGGCTGTAGTGAAGGTGCTGCGAGACTTTTTTAAGAAGCAATACGACCCGTCGGATATTCGTTCAGGCATCGAAGCAGCGGTTTCTATCCGAGTCGAAGAACCGGTCTTTGAATCCCAAACAAAGACCAAATTAGGTTCAACCACGGTGTCACCAGATGGTGAGACGGTTCGTACTTTTATTCTTAATTTTCTCAAGGAACATTTAGACAATTACTTGCATAAACACCCGGCTGTGGCTGAGGCATTGCAAAAGAGAATTCTTGTTTCCGAGCGCGAACGTAAAGAACTCTCAGGCGTTAAAAAGCTCGCCCGCGAACGTGCTCGTAAAGCTAAGGTGCACAACAAGAAGCTGCGTGACTGCCGAGCTCATTTCGAAACCAAGCACGTGCGCCGTGAAGAAACCATGGTTTTCCTGACGGAGGGTGATTCAGCGTCTGGTTCTATCACCAAGTGTCGTGATGTTGAGACTCAGGCCGTGTTCTCACTCCGAGGCAAGCCGCTCAATTGTTTTGGCCTGACCAAAAAGATTGTTTACGAAAATGAAGAATTCAACCTTCTGCAACACGCGTTAAATATCGAAGATGGACTCGAAGGCTTGCGCTACAATAAAGTAGTGATTGCCACCGATGCCGATGTAGATGGCATGCACATTCGCCTACTGTTGTT
>JBLHPP010000204.1:0-4737 GCA_047624385.1 Crocinitomicaceae bacterium | reverse complement strand
TGCGTTATTCTTCGTTCACGGATAAAAATCCGCTCACTCATCACGCCTAGCCTCGCTTGAAATTCTTTCCAGCACCACCAACGCTAGTTGCCGGAGGTGCCCTACACGATAATTTTCAGACCAAGAACTTTCCCATCTTGAGGCCGTAGCCACGGCACTTGTCGAGTAGTGTGATATTTTATATTTATTTCTAATAAAGTCGACTCCACTGGAGTTAGTCCAGTGGGCTAATACTATCGGCCCAACACTCAGCCCAAAATCTATGACTCAATACGAAGAATTAAGCCCTAAAGCACAAGACACTCAAAAAGAAGCTCAACCATCAACTCAACATTTGTAAAAAAGAGGGCGCTCTGGCTCGGTATTTAGCTATAGTGCTATCCCACGGAACTTCTCACGCTCGTGGGTTAAAGTTAATTCCATTTCCTTCAGGTACATTTCTCATGAAGTCTGCTATCTGTAAAAAGAAAGCATTTAGCTGCATTGCAGCATCCTCTGGAATCTCGGCTTCGCGCATCGAAGCTGCCATCAACTCTACCCACCGATTACGCTCATGAATCCCAATTTTAAAAGGCATATGGCGACCGCGCAGCCTCGGGTGTCCGCGTTTTTCTGTGTAGGTAGGATCACCAGCTAGGCGAAACATCAGGAAGTCGAACAGCCTTTCTTCGGCCCCATCCATGTCATCTTTAGGGTACATTGCCCCGAGGATTGAATCGTTTGGTACTTTAGCATAAAAAGCCTTCACCATGCGTTCTATGCCTTCACGGCCTACCCTATCCATAATTACTCTTTCATCCATAACCAGCGTGTCGTTGTGTTCTAGCCTTTCAATATCTATTGAGCAAGGCTTGACCTTTCCTGTAAAGTCATTGTAACTATTTCGGCACGACCCCCAAGTATTTTAAATAGTACCATGTCTCAAGACCATTCACAACAATCTATAGAGTTCATTCCACCGAGTGTCGACCACCTGGGTGAACTTCTTCCTGCATATAACTTTGAAAAACTAATTGCCACAGGGGGTATGGGTGCGGTTTACCAAGCAACTCAGACTTCACTTGACCGACCAGTGGCAGTCAAAGTTCTGCCGCCAGAACTCGGAGAATCTGAGTCCTTCCGTGAGTCCTTTGTCAAAGAAGCAAAGCTCATGGCGCGGCTCAACCACCCCAACCTCGTCAGCGTCTTCGACTGCGGCGAGATTGATGGCTTGCTCTACATCGTCATGGAATTAGTCGATGGCGCCACCGTCTATGATAAAACCTATGGCGGCCACCTTGAGCAACAAGAAGCTCTGGAAGTAATCATCGCCATCTGCCGTGGCCTAGAAAATGCCCATGAGGCGGGAATTCTTCACCGCGATATCAAGCCTGCCAATATTTTCATCACCGAATCAGGAGCCCCCAAGATAGGCGACTTCGGACTCGCCCGACCATCAGGTGACACTGAGACAGGAGTCATCTTTGGCACCCCCGGCTACACTGCTCCTGAAGTTTTAGGGTCTCCCGACAAGGTAGGTCCAGCCACTGACATTTATGCTGTTGGCATCATGCTCTATGAGCTACTTGCAGGGAAAATCCCTGGCGACCTCTATGAGCCGGTCACCAAGTACGCTAAATGCGACCCGATGATTGACCGATTCATCCGCAAGGCCATCGCTCCTAAGCTCATAAATCGCTACTCCTCAGCCGAAGAGTTTGCAGACGATCTTGAAGAAATCTTCCGTAGCGCTAAAAAAGGCCCGAGCACATCAGACGCGTCACCGCGCTTGCTTACTCAGACCAATAAGCAAACAACAAAATCACAACTTTCATCCACCAGCAAATATACGACCTTATCGGCCAGTTCTCCTATAAAAATACAGCCTCAAATCGTAACATCAGCTCTTATAACCAAGACCAACGGCCAGCAGGCAACCCTAACGGCCAGCGCACCGGCAAAGGCTAGAACCAATACTTCACGGTCAGTAAAGATCAAAGACCAGTCACCTCCTCTAAAAGTAGCGTCAGCTAGCGGCGGGTCCAATGCGCGAAACTTCATCATCATCATGGTACTACTTGGGGCCATTTATGGAGTCCTTGAGTGGAAGAACGCGCGTGAGAGGAAAATTGCTAGAATTAATAAGGAAAATATCGATAAGATCGTTATCGATAAACCTGAGGTTACCAATATACCTAAGCCCCAAAAACCCCCGGAAGTTGACATCCCAGTAATCGAGAAGCTCACCACTCTAGAAACCTTAGAAAAATTACGTTCTAGCCTTGCCGCAGGTAACCTCCCTACGAGCCAAATGCCCGAGTCGACAATCTCACTCGATAATGGTGAACGTCTCGTTCTCTTTATTGATAAAAAGTTAACCTGGCGGCAAGCTGTACTATGGGCTGCCGACTATGGCGCTCAGCTAGCAACGGTCAGCTCCAGCTCGGATATCTCTGGACTACGTAAGGCAATCCCATCCGGCGATAATGCCTGGATCGGGGCGGCTACTGCTGGTTACAAACAATGGGCATGGGCCGACGGCACCCCTTGGACCGATGATTCCATCGATATCCGTAAGACTTCCAAACTCGCATTCGCCCAGCTCGATAGCGATATGTTTGCCTCTGCTAAGAAAAGCGGTGACAGGGCAAAGTTTCTCATCGAGTGGAAGGCTGACAGTTCGCAGCCAGCAGCTCTCAATCAGCAAATGAAACGCGTGGCTGCAACGCTCGATAACCCAACTCCTCTCTACCCGCCAGGATCATTCACATTCGGCAACCGCAGCTTCTACCTCTGCCCTTACCCATTGACTCTTAAACAAGCTCAAAAGCTTGCCACCTCAGCTGGCGCACAGATTGCAACGCCGTCGGACGAAGTCGAAGCTGTATATTTCAGTGAATTGATCACTGCTAGCGTCCCCTCTGGACGACTTTGCCGTATCGGTGGGATTCTAGACAATAACAAATGGAAGTGGCTCAGTGGCGAAGAATGGACAAGCGCTACCTGGGACGAGAACTATCCAAAAGATAAAGATAGCATCGTCATTGCCTCATCCTCAAGTAAATGGCAGGACGCTTCAAAGAATAAACCCGTGGCCTACACTTTGTTTGAGTGGAGTAAAGACGCCCCTGCAGGTGGCGCTATCACACCTTCTGAAAATGGTGGACCCAGTAAATCCGGACTTGAGGAACTCCAATCAAAGGCTTCTAAAATCGTAAAAAACGCTTACGAAAAACGCGAAGAAGAACATATCAAAAATGTCGAACGCCTCACGTGGGACTTGAACTTCTACCTTAAAGGTCTTAACAGGTCTGACAAAGTCCGCCACGCGCTCTCGGTTCAACAGATCAATGAGCTCATCGCAGGTAAAGACAGAGTAGAAAAAAGTATCGCGGGCGTGGGTAGCAGCGTGAAAATTCAAAAACTCACCTTTGCCACCTACGAAAAACAAGGCCGGATTGACTTGAGTTACGACGAGACCATCAACAAGATACGCCTCCTCTACCAGGAGAAGCTTAGAGAAATTATTCAGGACCTAGAAAATAAGAGTCAACTCACTGCTGCTAAACAAGCAATGATAGTACTCAAAGCGTCTTCAGCTGGCACCCAAGCCTTTATCGAAAGCTTTGACTAACATAATTTTCTAAGCTTTCTGACTACTCCCCCTCGAGTCAAATACTTGCTTCAGGTTACCCATTGAAACGTTTGACCTGCGAATCCGTATTTTCAATTTCACGAATGTAGAATAGAGTACACTTTTCTGATTAACACATCCCCCACTAATCTCACCTGCGCATAGAGGATGTCTCAAGGATTCCAACCACCCACACCCGAAGAACTCAATCACTTTTTCCCAGCCTACGAAGTCACGGACTTCATAGCCCAGGGTGGAATGGGTGCAGTTTTTAGAGCCACTCAAATCTCACTTGATAGGCCAGTTGCTATCAAGATTTTGCCCCACGAGATGGGGCTAGACCCAGAGTTTAGTTCCAGCTTTGAGACCGAGGCCAAAGCGATGGCTATGCTCAATCACCCGAACCTCGTTAAGGTATTCGATTTCGGCAACATCGAGGGAATACTCTACATTGTGATGGAGTTAGCTCCAGGTCGCTCACTTTTCGATTCAGTGCACGGAAAAAGTGTCGAAATGAGTGAGGCTAGCCGCCTCATATCAGACATGTGTCGAGGGCTAGAGCATGCACACAATGCTGGACTAATTCACCGTGACATAAAGCCTGCTAACGTCCTTGTTGATGATTCTGCTCGTCCAAAGATTGTCGACTTTGGCTTGGCGCGGCCACTCAGCAACACCCACACAGGCGGTACGATCTACGGCACCAAAGGCTATACAGCACCGGAAGTCCTCACTGATCCGAGAAACATCGACCAACGGGCTGATATTTTCTCGGTAGGAGCCATGCTCTATGAGCTACTCACTGGCCAAATGCCACCCGATCCGTATGTCCCTGCATCTTCCCTTAGTGATTCAGATACAGCATTCGATACTATTATCCTTAAAGCTATTCACCCCCAAAGGAGTTTACGCTATTCCAATGCTGGAGAAATGGCTGATGAGCTCGATGAACTTGCAGCTAGACTTGAACAAGTCAGCAGCCAGCCAGCCGGGCTTCAAGTTGTGACACGCCCAGTCCAACGCTCCTCTAGCTCGCTTCCACATACTAGAATCCAAGTAAAGCAGCCGTCCTCAGCGCCAACCATTGCGATTGTGCTCATTGCTCTCATCCTCGTGGCTGCTGG
>JBLHPP010000203.1:0-4741 GCA_047624385.1 Crocinitomicaceae bacterium | reverse complement strand
AAGCCCGCAACTTACACCTACAGCTCTGAAGAAGACAGGATTCGCTTTAGCGGTCATGACCAAGTAGGCACAGAAATGGCCGAAGTCATACTCAGGCGTCTCAAGTATTCTAACAAAACGATCGAAGATGTCTGCGCGATGGTAAAAAATCACATGAACTTCATGAATGTTCGATTCATGAAAACCGCAAAAGTGAAGCGATTCATGGCGCGCCCTACCTATCAACTGGAGATGGAGCTCCATCGCGTCGACTGCGGCAGTAGCAACGGCATCACCGAGAACTATGATTTTCTCCGCGGCAAAGAACAAGAATTTGCAGCCGAGCCACTCATTCCAAAAGCTCTCCTCACGGGTAAGGACTTGATCTCACTCGGCTACAGCCCTGGACCAGATTTCAAAGCCATACTAGAAGCGCTGCAAACCGAGCAACTAGAGGGCCAGCTTACGAATAGAGAGCAAGCACTCGCATGGCTCGCGGAAAACTACTAAGAGTCTACCAAATCTTTCTTCTCTTCAGCTTTAAACGCTGAGAGAAATAGCAGGCTCGCCGCGATGCAGATACAGCTATCTGCAACATTGAATACTGGCCAAGGATAGTTGATCACTGGGATTGTTACATCTATAAAGTCTACAACGTACCCTTCACTTAGACGGGTCCAAAAACTCTCAACCTCATAGCCTCTCAAGACAAAGCCTTGGGTGAGTCGGTCAATAAGATTGCCAATCACTCCAGCCACTAAAAGAGGAGCCGACCACTTTGCTAAGCCTATAAAAACGCCTTTCTTCCAAAGCACACTCACAACAATCAATGCGACAAAAGGCACTATAAGAAATACAATTGGTGCCCATGCGCTGCCATTACCAAAACCAAAAGCCACCCCTTGGTTGTGGACTCTCTTGATATTAAATAATCCTTCGATCACTGGAATCGTGTCCACATGATTACTTGCTAACCAATACTTGCCTTTAAACTCACCTACAGGCGGGAGATAAGGGTATTCTTGGAAAGGTAAATACGGTTGCTTAAAATTGAAAACAACCCACCACTTCGTGATCTGATCGATCACAATCAATGGCAGAGAAATCTTCAGGAGCAATGGTATCAAACGCGGCATATGAGAAACCTGCACAGCTGAGTAAAAAGGTAAAGCTTACTTCACCACTCCTTCGTATTTCACCGTATAAATCTCACGGCACGCTTCGGAGCAACAGCGCTTACTTTCATCCTCACAGCCATCACAGCAGAAATGCTGAGCATTACACATCTGGTTCTTACAGTTGACGTAGCGCTCACTCGGTTGACCACAGCTGACGCAAAAAGCGACAACCTCTGGGTTCACTGAATTTATTGGAACGCCAATGCGCTCATCGAACACATAGCACTGACCATCAAAATCTTCCCCCATCACCTCCGGGTCTTTACCGTACTTGACGATCCCGCCATGTAACTGGCTGACATCTTCAAACCCTTCCTTCACAAGGAAGCCACTGAATTTCTCACAGCGAATACCACCAGTGCAATAGGTCAAAATCTTCTTCCCATCAAACTTTTCGCGGTTCTCGCGAATCCACTCAGGCAAGTCACGGAATGCCGGCACTGGTGGCCGGATAGAATTTTTAAACCTCCCAAGCTCCCACTCGTAGTCATTGCGCGCGTCAATGATCACAGCATTCGGATCCTTAATCGCCTCACACCATTCTTTAGGCTCCAAGTAGTTGCCCGTGCATTCATTCGGTGAAAAATCATCTTCGCCCAGACCTAAAGTCACAATCTCTTCGCGTGCTTTAATCGAGAGCTTAGGAAAAACGTGATCTTGCTCAGGATCGATCTTAAACTCGATTGCTGAAGTCAACGGATCGGTCTCCATTACGACCTTGTATTTCTGGCAATTCTCAGTGGTTCCTGAAAGCGTGCCATTGAGCCCTTCCTTACCTACAATGATCCGACCTCTCAGTTCTAGTTCTTCACACAGTTTGCGGTGGGAATCACGGTACGCCTTTGGGTCCTCAATATCGACATAGAGGTAATAGAGAAGAACTTGATAAGGCGCGTCTTGCATGCGAATTCGGTAACGTAACCCACTCAGAGAATCAACTCAATTTCCCGCGACGCAAGAACAAGATATGCATAGTCCTTGCCGACAAGTAGATTATCCAAGCACACGAAATAATCAGCATAACCCATGGAAACAGCCAACCAAAACGGTTATATAGGGTCTGAGAAGTCCTCAGTGGTAACGTCACATGCATCCAACCATCATCCATCGGAGCTAGCCATTGCCGCCGCACCCCGTGGGAATCAATCAGCTGCGTAATCCCAGATCCAGTGGAAACCACCATCCATCGGCCATTCTCTGCAGCTCTATGACGGAATAGTTCCGCGTGCTGCCAATGCTCTCGCTCGGTCCAGCTCTTTGCATCTAGACTCGGGACGGCGAAAAATGTAGCGCCATCGGCCGTCATTCTCCTGACTACTCCCTCGTAGTCATTATCGAAGCAAATCGGCGTTCCAAAGCGCATCTCTCCGGCAGTTATAGCCTCGGCTAGCTCACCAGCCCTGCCATCATCAAAAAAATGTACTGGATGATTCTTATAATGCACTCCCACCTCGCCCTCCTTAGTCAGCGTAAGAGCAGTATTATACCAGTAATCTTCTAGTTCAGTTCGCGTCCCGACGACAACAACAGCCTCACGTCTCCTCGCTAGCTCAGTCAAAGCCTTCCAGGTGTACTCAGACTCACGCACATCTTGGCCGAATGCGTACTCAGGTAGCAGAATGATATCCACGTATTCCTCACACTCCGCTATCATTTCGAGATACTCCTCTAGGGATCCATTTTCAGACTGCAGAGCTAAAATACGCACTTCTTCGCCAACCTCAACATTGTCTGGCTTCAAGAACGCACATGCGCAAATCACTAGCCCAAGGACACCAATACCCCACTTAAGAAATCGACGTTCAATAAGTAAGCAGCAGCCTAGAATAACCACGAAACCCACACCATACACCCCGACGATGGGAGTGATCAATGTCGGACCCAATCCCAATCCTGGTGTCATCCAGGGAAACTTCAGTATAAATATCTCTGTCCTAAATAATTCTATTCCCGTCCATAATACGGCACTCAATACAGGGAACTTCCAAGAGCCCTTATAGAGTCTTCCTGCGTTGCTGAATAATAGCCCATACAAGCCAGTAAAAGACGCCATCACAAAAACTAATGGGACGATCATGAAGGGGGTCGCGGTGAACACTTCAGTCAGCCATGACAACGTTGCTCCATAAAACACAAGCCCATGGAGCACACCGATACGCGTGGCTACTTTAGCTGAAGCCCCATTCATAGCCACCAATAATGGTAGCCATGCTATAACCGATATAAAACTAAATCCAAATGGCGGAAAGCACAGCACACCTAACAGCGCACTGAGAGCCACTAACAAAATTCTCTTGAACACATGCACGTCATCGAAGCTAAACTACCCACTGTAGATTGCCAGTCAATTTCACTTAGCTAAAGGTGAGCCATCACACCCAAACTCTGAGACTCTGCAGCTTTGATTATTTCAGCCGCACAGACTAAGTCCTGAACAGCATTTCCAACCGATTTAAACACCGTTGGTTTCTGCTGTAGCTCTGAGGCGTCGAGTAACTCTCCGATCTCAGCGGGTTGGTAACTCTCGTTAATCAATCCAGCGTCCCTCATCAAACAAATTTCTCCAGCCTCTTTTAGGCATGCAGCTCTCTGATCCACGATTACTTCAGAATTCAATAAAGTTTCAGCGGTCACTTCTGTGCGACTAGATCCTAGCGAACCAATCGCATTCACATGCGCATCATCAGCGATCTCATCCCATTCAAACACGGCCGTTGGACTCGTAGTCGCAGTGGTAATCACATCGCAGGTTTTCAAAACCTTACGGTCTGGATTTGGAACAAGCTGACAGTCACCTGCTATATCGGAATTCTCCTTACAAAAACGCTCAGCATTTTCAGCTTTACGAGAAAAGACATACACTGTTTCAAACGCCCGCGAGCACAACATCGCTTCCAATTGATGGCGTGATTGGCCACCAGAGCCAAATAAAGCGGCAACCTTAGCTTCTTTCTTAGCAAAAAGTTCAGTTGCCAAGCCTGTGGCTGCTCCCGTCCGTAACGAAGTCAAATACCCAGCCTCTAGAATAGCTACTGGCATTCCAGTCTCAGCACTATTCACCAAGACAATACCCGGTGTCACTGGAAGCCCTTGCTCCACATTCTCAGGGAACACCGAAACAACCTTCACACAGAAAATATCCGCAGATCCTGAATAAGCAGGCTTATAAAGCACCGTTCCTTGTTCATTGGTCAGAGCTGTCCTTAGAGGACTATCCACAAGTCCAGCACTCAATTCTGCATAGGCAGTCCGCATTAACTCAATTGCTTTTGGCATATCTAAAACTGAAGCAATTAGCCCCTTATCAAACAATTTCACATTCATTAATAAACCCATAATCGATTCATGCACCTACCAAAAGGCTAGAATTTTCACAGTGTAAGATTTATCGATAAAACTAACTAATAAACACGCTCTAAGAGCGCCGATCCCCAGCTCGGCAGCATTTATTACTTTCTACTTTCTACTTTTCCTTCAACACCGCTGCCATCTGGGCACAAAAAAAGTCCGCTACAAGCGTTAGCTTGTAGCGGACATATAAACTGGCGACGACCTACTCTCACAGGGCCTATCGCCCAACTACC
>JBLHPP010000202.1:0-4783 GCA_047624385.1 Crocinitomicaceae bacterium | reverse complement strand
TGACGCAGCCATCGTTGGTTGCGTGGCCTGAATTATGAGGTCGTGGTGCTATTTCGTTCACCAAGACTTCACCGCTCTCGAGCACGAAAAGCTCGATTGCTAGAATGCCAATGTAGTCCAATCCTTGAACCACTTTTTCAGAAAGTTGCTTGGCGCACGCGGCCGTAGCGTCATTTACCCGGCCAGGGAGAATAGAAACATCGAGTACATGATGGCGGTGAATATTTTCCACCAGTGGGAAGGCCTTCACCTCACCAGATGCATTGCGAGCCACCACTACCGAGCATTCCATAATGAATGGAATGAATCCCTCGACCACAAGGCGACAAGCGCCATTCCAATCCTTCTTACATTCTTCTAAATCTTCTGAAGTCTTGAGCCTCCACTGGCCCTTGCCGTCGTAGCCGTCTGTAGCGGTCTTAGCGACGCAATTGCCTGCGAGCTCATGAAAGGCTTTTTCTAGCTGCTCTGGAGTATCGACCACGCGGTACTCGGTCTGCGCGGCGCCGATAGATTTGAGGAAGCCTCGTTCGAGCTCGCGATTACCCGTGATCTCTACAGCCTTCGCGTTTGGCCGTAACTCTACTTTTGAAGAAATATCCTTTAGCAAGGATGGAGGTAATTTCTCCGTCTCCACAGTTACAACATCGACCATACTGAGGAATTTTTCCTTCGCTGATTCGTCGTCGTAGGATTCATCAATGACCAAGTCTACTTCGCGGTTGACTGAGAAACTATCAGCACCACCAGACCACGCGACAACCTTGTAGCCAAGTAGTAAAGCAGCCTGTGACATCATCCTGGCCAATTGGCCGGAACCGAGAATGCCGATGGTAGAGCCGGGAAGAAATACTTGATCAGACATGAGAAAGTTAGTCTTCGAGCTTCATGTCAGCGACCATCTGCACCATTTCCTGGCGGTATTCCTTGAGCTTCACTGCAAGGGCTGGGTCTTTACCCGCGAGGATACTAACGGCGAAGAGTCCAGCATTTCCAGCACCTGCGGGTCCGATGGCGAACGTCGCTACCGGGATACCCTTTGGCATTTGCACGATAGAAAGAAGTGAATCCTGACCATTGAGAGCGCTAGACTTCACTGGGCAACCGAGCACTGGTAGTGTCGTGATCGCTGCGATCATTCCTGGAAGATGCGCTGCGCCACCTGCACCAGCGATGATGATGTCAAAACCGTTTGCTTCAGCATTTTGCGCAAAATCGAACATAGCCATAGGCGTACGGTGGGCACTCACTACGCTAGCTTCGTAGCCAATTCCAAACTTATCCAATGACTCGGCTGCGACTTTCATGGTCGGCCAATCCGAGTTACTTCCCATCACGATTGCTACTTTTTTATCTGCCATTTACTTTGTCCGTTATTTGGCCGGCAGACTAGCCTTAACTCTGAAAAATGCACGACTTTTATATTCGGCCTGTGGCCGAGTCATTGGTCACGGGGCTAGCATGATAAAACATTTTCGGAGCAGCCGCTTATCCATTCGGAACACTGAAAATCGCCCAACTGATAACTTGAAAGAAGCTTTGCTTCCTTGCTATTTTTGCCAAGTTCGTAGAATTTAAGATCTGTGGACGAAATGACTTCAGTACGTATCGATAAATGGCTGTGCGCTGTGCGGCTTTTCAAAACGCGTACCCAGGCGGCAACCTCGTGTAATTCTGGCAAAGTGAAACGCGCTAACGCCACGGTCAAAGCCTCTGCTACGGTCCGTGTCGGCGACCACTTGGATGTCCCGACTCACGACGGACTGTACAAGCGTCATATTGAGGTCACGGGGCTGTACGACAAACGCGTGAGCGCCCCACTGGCTCAGGCTGCCTACTCCGACCATACCAGCAAAGACACTCTGAAAGAAGCCGAGCTAAAACGCTCCAATAACCGCGAGAGCCGCCTTCTCCGAAAAGAAGGAGATCAGGGCCGAATGACTAAAAAGCAGATGCGCGACTGGAAAAAGGGTCTGCAATCGTACAAACGTGAGCACGACGAAACCTAAGATTTACTGCGAAGCTCCCCTCGCGATGAAGCCTTTTTACCGCGAAAAACACGAAAGAAACGAAAGCTGCCAGACTGATGAAACAACTCGACCACGAATATCAGGCACGAATGGGGTTGATCAGATAAAGCTAGATGGATTCCTGTAAACTCTAAGATTCTATGAAACTCGCTCTCCTATTTTCGCTCACCCTTTTAGCTATGGTTGTGGCTGAGCCGCTCAGTTTCTCGTCGACTCAGGGCTGGCATGCTCGCTATTTCAAGCTTTCTAAGACGGTGCCTAAATTCCTAACCGAGGGATGGAAAGTGCGTCTTATGCCCGAGGTTCCCCCTACCAATGACAGTGCCCAAACACGCACTGAGCTAGACATCTTGCTCGAACGACAAGGGCAAAGAACGACTAAAGATGTGCTAGCCATCAAGCGAGAAATCAAGCCTTCTGGCCATCGCTTTCTAGGAATATCCCCACTGAGCACCAAGGCTAAGAAACAAAAACCTCACACCCATCAATTACTAAGCTCGGCCAACACTGAGCTGGCCAAGGTGGTGTTCTACTACAAACACCATTTCAATCGTGTGCGCCCTTCTTATCTAGAATCTCAGCTTACCACCGCAATTCCAAACCCCTCACACCCAGCCTATCCATCCGGCCACGCCACCCAATCCATGATTTTTGCGCTGTTGCTCGCCGAGCTACTTCCAGCCGAGCGCGAACAACTCATAAAGGAGGCAAAAGTAGTTGCCCGTAACCGCGAAATTTCGGGCGTCCATTACGCCTCGGACTCAGCTGCGGGCTTCACCCTCGCTCAAGGTCTAGTGGAAGAATTCCTCAAAGCCGGACAATTTCTCCTGCTGGTGCAAAAAGCCAAACAAGAATGGTAATAGAGTTTTTGGGACGCTGATAACTACTATTTGGACACGAACGTCTCAGCTTTATTAGTCTAGCATCAGTTCCTCTCTGACACCTCTGTCCAGGATCAGAGCATCTCTGTCCGAATCGACCGCATTGATGTGGGAAATTAGATCACGCTGGTTTTGTGGTGTCCAAATTTTCTTAGCTCGTACTGACTTTACGTACTCGGCTAATTTAATATAACTATCGCAATAGCCCTTGTTCCTAGGAGACACCTGTAACTTCAATTTACGAAGATCGCTGATGAAGCGATAGAGTACATCTTTATTACCATAATTTCTCATAAATATCTGGTTATCAAGCATCTTCATGAAATCATAAAAAGCATTTTAGACAGCTAGGATAGAACCACTCAAGGAGAGTTTATTTGGCCCATTTTTCATTCCATTCTTTAGCAATAAATCTGCTGGAACATGATTTGTCATAGCCTCTAACACTGCCTTAAATTTCGCCTTCACTTTTGAATTAGAGATATACTTAGAGTTTTTTTAAGTGCCTTTCACACCGCCGAAAAATCAGCAATAGCTTGTTTGATTTCAGGAGTTTTCTCTCCAGCGATCGAGTGGGCATCATCAAAGGTTTTGATCGAAAACATCTGAATAGCGCTGAGATACTCAATTCCTTCAATGATATATGCGTCGTGAATTGCGGTAACATTTTGCACTGGGATGGCAACTAGGCTGCACTTCTTTGAAGCGCCACGTACCTTAGACATCACGCCTCCGACTGGACGGACATTTCCAGTAGCATTCATATCTCCTGTCACTGCAAAATCTTGATTGATACCCTCACCTGTAATTATTGAATTTACTAACAAGGCTGTCGCGACCGCCGCTGAAGGTCCATCTTTCAACGAGTACTTGTCTGCGAACGCCAATTCAACTCTGTATCCCTCTGGTAGTTCGTCATGCCTCACATTGATAAATTTTACCACCTCTTTGGTAGCAGCAAACATCATCTCCCCAACGTCTTGGTTGAAAGCCACCTCTATCGTTTCGACACTCGATTTCTTAATGACAGTCGCATTCATTTGGGATGCTACCCCTGCATACGCGCCATTACCTAGATCCATCACTAAGAGCCCCTTCACCCCCGTTTGTTTCCTACCTATTTCGGCAGCCTCTACACAAGTAGCTCCGATGAATAATAATTTCGCTCCGAATAGAGTGAGTAAAGCAATATGATTCAATGAAAATAGTGGTAAAAATGCCATATCTCACTCATGATAACAATACAAAAACGGGAGCCATTACTGGCTCCCGTTACACACACGTTCCTTGATTTATAAATTTATCGGCACCTTGTGTAAGATGATCTGTATCTTCTGCTAGTTGTGTACCGCGAGCTTCTCTGCGGGCTCACATAGGAAAACTGTATTGAGCTCGAAGGCCTGTAAGATCTGTAGTTGCTAGAATAACTTGTATGCCCGTGGCCACGATGGTTCTGGTGGCAGCGGTGCGTCACTGGTTGTCTGTAATATGCATAAACTGGGCGACCGTGACAATCGTAGTAGCGCACCACTCGCTTAGTATAGATCGCGCATCCACAGCTAGAGTGACCACTGACGTAGGTGTAATTATGGCTAGAGTTGCAGCCTCTCGCTTCGGCGCTCTGAGGTAAAAGAAAAACGGCAGATACGGCGACAACGATGGATAATAATAATTTTTTCATAAGCGATTGTTTCGAGTTCACATTATTCGACGGCTAGTTATTCAGATTTATTCACCCCAATTGGAAAAAGTTTTATTCACATAGTTTATACGCCAATGGTGGGCTTGCTGAAGTGGTGATTAAGAGCTAGAAAGGCTGGAGAAATCATGCTCGCCCGCGACAATCCATTTTCTACTCACAGAGTGGAAAAC
>JBLHPP010000201.1:0-4806 GCA_047624385.1 Crocinitomicaceae bacterium | reverse complement strand
TCGGTCGAGTAATTTCTGGGGATCTGGAAGTCGACAGATTAAATTAGAAGCGTGTACCCGATCAAACCCATTGAAACCCGCGGGCAGATCCATAGCATCGCCCTGGACGAAACTCACACGTGACGGCTCAGAGCCTTCTGGGATGAGGGCTTCTGCATCTGTAAAATTGTCCCTTTCGTTGAGAATCTTATAGGCCATACTGCCTTTTTCTTTAATGACGTTCGCTGCATCAATAAAGCCTTGTGAGAAATCGATACCGATTACTTTAGCTGAGCTTTTAGAGAGTAGAAAGCTAGAGCGGCCTACTGCACAGCCTAGATCGAGACTCAGGTTTACAAATTTTGGAGTAAAGAAGTCGACGGTTCGGCTGACAAAGTCGAGGTCACCGATCCCACCAATAGCCCAAGGCATGCGCTCTTCGCTGGTGCCGTAATGCATCAACAAATACTCGTTGATCAATTTCTCCGATTCGTAATCTTGCATGGTATAGATAAGTAAATTTTATAAAGGATTTGCAGAATTATTCATAATTCACAGGATTCCACAAAGCCAGCCTAACAGGATTCGTAAGTAGTCCTAATTCCTAAGCACGAAGAGCATTCATGATGTACTCGCTGGGGCGGAAGTTCTGGATGATTATTTCCTCTTGCTCACCACGCTGCATACGGACTTCACTAATATCGAAATTCGGTGTTTTGTGGGGCGCGAAAAGAATATCATCGTGGGTGCTATTCTCATGTTTTTTAAACATGTCCGGCACAATATCACCGCCTAGATGGTCGTCGCGGCCGGTTGCCAGGTGGCAAGTACCTAATACCTTTTCATCCTGAATGTCTTGGTAGGAAACGGGTAAAACCTGAGTACCAAATCCTAATTCACCGAGCGTCCCAGTCATTGGGTCATCTGCTAGACGAGCATTATGCTCATCGATGGTGGATTGGGCTCCTTCGATCAAGGTCGACTTAATAATATTCCGATCAACTACAGTAAGGACGCCTAGCGTGCCGTCTTCGTACTTCATAGGGAACTCACCTCTAGCATCATGAGGAACAAAGTACACTTCACCCGCTGGTAAGTTAGCAATGTCTGGCTTTCTACCATTACAGAGTCCATGTGATTTTTGTGCGTCTTGCTGGTCTAGACCTAACCATGCTGTAAGGACGCGACCATCTTCTAGGCTGAAATCAATTTCTATAGAATCGGCATTGGTCATGGCTTTCCGAATTTTCTCCGCGTCAGCCGAAACTTCATGGTAATCGACAGCTAGGCCTGAATTTAAAATAATGTCATTCATCCCATGCATCGTAGCACCACGGAATCCATATTCTTTACACTTTGCTGTGAGCGGAGCGGTTGCGCTCCAAGTTGAGATACACAAGACGATATCGTAATGAGAATAGATGTCCTTATCTAGAGAAAGTTGCCTCCCATTGGTATCAAAACAATCATCGCGAAGATCCAGGTTAGAACCATGTGTGCAGTAGTAAGAGAACATCTCACCACCGCTCATCCCGAGCTCTTTCATTACTCCGTTCTTGAAGGTCTGATAGAAATTTTCATATGCCTTGCGCTGTACGGTGAATTCAGCCTTTTCAAGAAAGGCAAAATCCTTGATCCATTTTTGTGGTTCATCGAAATCAATTAGAATACAAACACGACAACCTTCGGTGGGCTCGAATACTGTAGTCATCAGATTGCTCACAGAGAAAGGTGGGAACTCACGTTTCTCTGGTTGCAACATTATCTCTTCGCTCAGGTAGGCTGGTAATAACATAATTACCGATTCTATACTCAAAAGATCGATCCGCAAGGGACTTACTCAGTTAACCAAGAAAATAATCTCCAAAAATGCTCAACCAACTAAGTCACAACTCACATAATTCACTAAGAATCTTATTCTTGGATAAGAGAAGTACGTATTTTTGCTGAAATTTGATCCAATAAAAAAACTGTCACAAAAAGAACTAAATAAAATAGTAGCGACATGGCCGTAGTCGAACATGTCAAAGCGTCCCTTAAGTTCCATACCAATACCACCTGCGCCAACAATCCCGACGACAATCGACATCCTCACATTTCGATCTAAAATCTAGAGCATGTATGTCACATATTGAGGGAATACTTGAGGTAAAACTGCAAATACAAGAGTTTTCAATTTCCCCGCTAACACTGTAATTGGGGAATCACGTCTGATCCATATAGATCAATGACTTAGAGCCTCAGCTAAACCCACTTCCGTGAGGAGGCTATTTAGTTAAGTAAAATTAAATAATTACCTAGCCAAACTAAATTTGATTTGCTAGTTGTGTTGTATAGAACTTGCTATTTTTTTATAGAATCATGTCCCGTCTTACCGAAACTCGCCCACAACGCCTCAATGTTGCCCCTACGCAATTGGAAATGAAAGCCGACACAAAGTCTGGTTCATCCCCCTTAGCTGAAGACTTCGAAGGCAAGCTAGTTGCTGCCCAGCAACAACTCGAGCAACTCCAGCAGCAGCAAGAGCTTGTCGAACAGCAAAAAGTCGAACTCGAAGAACTCAACGAGCGCAAAGAAGAATTTTTGTTAGGTCAGAATGACATCAACGACCGCCTCACTAGTTCTCTCACAGCAATTGACCGAGAGCTCTTTGAGATGCGTCAAGAGATGGAAGACCTAGAACAGACTCGCCAATGCTTTGCCGAACACCAGAAGACGGTCGACGAACTCAACCCTCAAACTTGGAGTCGCGATGAGTTGAAGCCAGAGCTCAACCGCGCAATCTCCATACTCGACCACGCTGAAGATGAATACGAAGAAGCGATGCAGCATTTCCGTGGCAGCCGTCGTTCAGGAGTCTTTAATCCAGCACAAAAGAAAAAGGCAAGCAAGAGATCCGCTGCTCCTAGTGAATTTTCAAGTAATTTCAAGCAAGGCTTTGCTTTCAATCTTCCATTGATACTAGCAGCCTTGATCGGTTTTGCTGTCTACCTGACTCGCTAAGCCATGTTCGGCTCGAAAAAGAAAGAGGACTACGCTGAGATTGAGCGCCAGAAGAATGCGCTACAAGCTCAGATCAATGAACTCCAGAGCTTCATCAAGGAAGCTCCAGAGAAACTTCACCGCGAAGAACAAGATCGGCTGCAGACCATGCCTGCCCCCGATGAACTGAGCCAAAGACGGCGCGAGAACGATTTTTCTGATCGCCTCACCAAAGGTGAGCTTAAAAACGAGCGTCGCCACCAAGCGCGTAGCGCCCTACTTTTCGTACTTTTATTTTCGGCCATTGTTTGCGTATCCCTCTGGATATATGGAATAATTACAGGTGCGGCATAACATCTATACGTGCTTCTGATGCTCTGTAAATTCGGCGAGATTTGGTGAATTTAAAGAATCGTAAAATTCGAGTTAGTTCCCGCTTGCACAGCTGAGATTTGCCCCCTAGGGTGCGCCAGCTACGGCGCCTATGAAAGCTACCAACAAAGCCATACTCGCACTTGAAGACGGCCGCACCTTTGAAGGTGAAGCCTTTGGTCACACTGGAACAACCACCGGTGAGATCTGCTTCAATACCTCCATGACTGGATATCAGGAGATAATCACCGATCCTTCTTATCGCGGTCAGGTAGTCACTATGACTTACCCAATGATCGGAAACTACGGAGTCAACCCGGAGGATGCGGAATCAGCTTCTCCGCACGTTCGAGGCCTAGTGATTGAAGAACTCTCACCAGTTGCATCTAACTTCCGCTCACGTCAATCACTAGGTGATTACTTTGTGGAACACAAAATCCTAGGAATCGAAGGTGTCGACACCCGCGCCCTCACCAAGCATCTTCGGACTGCTGGAGCGATGCGCTGCTGCATTTCCACCGAACTTTCCGCTGAAGATGCAATTCAAGCAGCCAAGGACGCAGCTCCGATGGCTGGTTCAGATTTTGTGCAGGAAGTTTCTACAGAAGAGAACTACCACTGGGATAAAGAATCCCGTCTGTGGAATATCCCGAGCCCATCTCAAGGACGTGAAGGTCACTACGATCCGCTTCCTCCAGTGAAGTACAAGCTGGTAGCAATCGACTTCGGCATTAAGTACAACATTCTACGATCCATGCGCCAGGCGGGATTCGACGTTCAAGTAGTCAATTCACGCGCCACAGCAGAAGAAGTGTTGGCACATAATCCTGACGGCATCTTCCTTTCCAATGGCCCAGGTGACCCATCGGCTCTCGATTATATTCATACTGAAGTGAAGAAGCTCCTCGGTAAGAAACCCATTTTCGGCATCTGCCTTGGTCACCAAATCCTGACCCACGCATTCGGCGGCACGACCTACAAACTCAAGTTTGGTCATCGTGGCGGCAACCAGCCAGTGAAGGACCTCCGAACCGGCAAGATCTCTATCACCGCTCAAAACCATGGTTTCGCGACTGATCCAGATAGCCTTTCTGATGATGTGGAAATCACTCACATCAACCTCAACGACGACACCGTCGAAGGCTTCCGTCACAAGACGATCCCAGCATTCTCAGTCCAGTACCACCCAGAGGCGGCTCCTGGCCCGAACGACGCGAAGTACTTCTTTGACGAATTCGCCGGAATGATTGAAAACTTCCAAGGCTAAAGCCCCGATTCACTAGAGAAAATGCCCCGCAACTTCGTTATCCTTTTTTCAGTATGTGCTAGCCTTACAGGCTATGCATTCGCTGGGCAGACCTACGAAGCGAACGGCTTCTCATTCCAACACAGAGAATCTGAAAAAGTATCTGTCACTGGCGATAAGATCAAAACTGTGCGTATCGAAAATGCTGAAAGTAGCCTTTTCATGGT
>JBLHPP010000200.1:0-4848 GCA_047624385.1 Crocinitomicaceae bacterium | reverse complement strand
TTCACGCAAACTGGGAAGCACTAGAGAGTGTCTTGGCTGATGCCGACGAGCAAGGCTGTGATAGCTATGTGTGCCTTGGTGACGTTGTAGGATACAACGCTGACCCAGTGAAGTGCCTCGAGAAAATTCGCGAGATGGGATGCCCAGTTGTTAAAGGCAATCACGATGAAGACGCGGGTGGTGAGCATTCGCTCGAGATGATGAACCCAACTGCTGCAGAGGCCCTGCAATGGACGCGTGACCAGCTGAGCGCTGAACAACGTGAGTGGCTCGCTCGCATGCGCATGGTCCGGCAAGTCGAAGATTTTACGATCGTACACTCCACACTAGATCAACCAAACGTGTGGAATTACGTCACCAATAAGTTTGATGCGATGTCGAACTTCTCATACCAGTTCACTCAGGTCTGTTTCCACGGGCACACACACGTTCCTCGTGTGTTCGTTCGCGGAACTCGCGTTCAGGAAGCTGCTCCAGACATCGTAGCTATCGAGCCAGGTATTAAGTACTTCATCAATGCTGGCTCAGTCGGTCAGCCTCGTGATGGAGAGTGGAAAGCTTCCTACTGTATCTACGACACAGACAACAAGACTGTGACCTTTCGTCGCTTAGAGTACGATATCGAGACGACGCAAAAGAAGATCCTAGATGCGGGTCTCCCTAGGATACTTGCAGACCGTCTCGCACAGGGGCGCTAAGAATTAGGACTACAAGTTTTTAACAAAGCCGAGACTAGAGATAGTCTCGGCTTTGTTGTGTCTAAAAAAGGGGAAAGAAGTAATTTTCATGGTCGTTGTCTTCCTGAAACTCCTATTTGGTTTCAAGGTGTCTCACGTCACGCACGCCGTTATGTGGTGGCGAAACCTTGTAGCTGAATACATGTTTCCGGCTAGGATGTTTACGCGGCTTCAGCGAGTGTTAGTCTAGAGGTTTCATGTCTCGATCTCTGATCTTGAGCGCGGTTGTTGAGCCATAAAAAAGAGCCCTCAGCGAATATGCTGAGGGCTCTTGAAAGAGTTAAATCTAAATCGGCTTATCCTGTGGTACGGAGCCCACTGGAGATGGCATTGATAGAGAGCAGGATTCTAGGGAAGAGCTTTTCGGCTTCTTTGTCTTTGTTGGCTTCCTTAAGTGCGCGCCATTCGGTGATGAGCTTGACTTGTTGCTTGTGGAGGAGTTGGAGTGGTTCTTCACGTATATCAAGTGTTTTACTCATGCGTGGGCGACGTTCCTCGAATGATCCATTGAATACCTCCATCAGGAGTTCGCGGGTGAGTTCGAATTCATTGAGGATGATCTCCATGAATTTAGCGCGCAGAGCTTTATCTGTGACGAGGTTCGCGTAGCTTTCCATGAGCTCGCGATTTGCTGAAGCGATGTTAGTTTCTACGTTGGTGAGAACATAGGTGAGGAAGACTGACTGGGAGAGATTCTCTTTGAGGTCAGCAAAGTCCTGAGGGTTTTCGTCTTTCAACCTCTTTAGGGCAGACCCGGTACCGAACCAACCTGGAAGGTAGAAGCGGGCTTGAGTCCATGAGAATACCCATGGGATCGCCCGAAGATCATCGAGAGAGAAGTCTTTCTTACCTGTGCGGCGAGCTGGACGTGAACCAATACGTGAATTCTCCAGAGCATCGATAATAGTTGCTTCGCGGTAGAAGGGGATGAAACCATCAGTGCGGAGGAGTTCTTTATAGGCGTCCTCCGAGGCTTCAGCCAGGCGTGCAACGTATTGGACACACGGATCGTTAGTGTTCTTGCCGTACTGATGCTGGGCAGTTGTGGATGCTGCGGATGCAACTAGTAGCTCAGCATTGTAAGTAGCATTAGAGAGGTTTGCATATTTCTGTGCAATCGTCTCACCCTGCTCAGTCATGCGGAAGTGACCAGACATGGAGCCGTGAGGCAGTGCCGCCATGAACCATTGAGTAGGGCCAGCTCCGCGGGATATAGTGCCGCCGCGCCCGTGGAAGTAGCCTAGCTTTATGTCACGCTCAGCTGCGACGTCGACCATTGCTTTTTCAGCGCGGTGAAGGGCCCAAGCTGCCGTGAGTATACCGCAGTCTTTGTTAGAATCCGAATAGCCGAGCATGACCTGCTGGAATATCTGGGCACCCTGGAAACGAAGCTTGAAGCTACGGATTGTGACGGGGTGATCGAGGAATCCTGTGAGTAACCTTTCAGATGCATCGAGGTCATCTTTAGTCTCGTAAAGCGGGACTACTTCGATAGGTGAAGCAAGTCCGTCCTCGGTGTTGATGAGGAGACCCGCTTCGCGCATGAGTACGTAGACGACTAAGAGGTCAGAGACAGAACGAGTCATCGAGACGATGAATGCCCCGATGCCGTGGTTGCCGTAATCGTGAAGCTGTTTCGCAATGACGCGGTAGCTGTTGAGCACTGAGTCAGCCTCTGGGCCCGCGCTACAGCGGTTGTGGATGAATGGACGAGTCGTCTCTAGTTCCTTGGTGAGGAATGAGCAACGCTTGTCTTCTGGCCAGTCAGCAAAGTTTTCGCCGTCTTCGATATTGGCACGTGAGAGGAGCTGGCTGAGCGCCTTATCGTGGTACTCAGAGTTCTGACGGATATCGATGGTGGCAAGGTGGAAGCCAAAGGTTTTCACCTTGTGACGAAGCGGTGTGACGTATTGCTCAATGAGGTGATCACAGCCAGTTGTCTTGAGGGTCGACTCTAGTAGAGCCAGGTCTTCACTTAGTTGTTCAGGGCGATGGTAGCCACCAGTGGCGTTAGCTGTTTCAAATAACTTGCCACGCATTAGGTACACGAGCTGACGCCATGGCTCGTCGCGGTTTTGTTCGATGATTTGTCCGGCCCAAATTGGATTTTTAAGGTCGAGTCGGAGTAGTTCGATACGTTTCTTCAACTCCGTAGGGATTTCCTGGAACTGGCTAGAAATAGTAAGGTGGAAAGCGAGCTCCTTCAGCTCCTTGCGAAGGAGAACAAAGGCGTGATCGCGGAGATCACCGAGTGTGCGTTCAGTCACTTCTGGCGTCACGAGTGGGTGACCATCGCGGTCGCCACCGATCCAGGTGCCAAATGTGAGGCGTGGCGTGGCGTCAGCATTCTGGAGCTTCTCCATGGAGAAACCAGCATCACGCCAAGCTTCACTAAAGTGTCCATCGAGTCTGCTCAGCACGGATGGGAACATCTCGCGCAAATAGTAGATCGCATTGCGCAGCTCCATATTGAGATCCGGGCGGGTGACATGGATTTCGCCAGTGCGCCAGAGGGTTTCGAGTGCTGCTGTGATTTTAGTTTTGAGGCGGCTCTTTTCGCGTTTAGTAAATTTTGGGTACTCGCTAGTGACGAGGTTCTGGTAAATCTCACGATGACGCTCACGGACAGTAGCGCGCTTAGCTTCAGTTGGGTGCGCTGTGAGGACTGGCTCTACATGCACGTCCTTGAGTACCTCGATGATCTGATCTTCGCTCATTTCGAGCTTCTTCATCTCACTTAGTGAGCGAGCCCAAAGTCCACGGATGGAGTCTGCGCCAAGTTCTTTTTCGCGCTCGCGCCGGATTGCTGACGACACGCGCTCTTCAACCATGTTGAGAAGCTGGAAGCCAATGGAGTAAAGCTGCTGGATGCCTTCTGGTGGGTCAGACTTTGGTGTCTCACCGCGCCATGGCAGGAAGGGCAAAAGGTCATCTTCGCCCATGCTAGTTAGGGCATCTGCTAGGCTATCAACTAACAACGACAATGTACTGTCGATGAGTTCGAAGCCTTCGCTACGTAAATTTTCGCGTATCTGGTTTTTATCAGTCACGCGGTGAGTATGTCTATGTCATTGAGTCGATCAAGCAAGATTCAGTTCAATTCTTCATTTATAAATGACTTTATGGGCCAACGATTCTCTCACATGCTAGAAATGGCTTAATGATCTGGGATTTGGTTATGCTGGACGATATTTCAAATGACACATTTGCCTGAGTGGATCTTTGAAAAATCTAGGCACGATTATCAACATCTCTAAAATTTACTATTGTCTCTTTTGTGATGCCGAGCGGTATTATCCAGGAACCATGCTGCCATTTCAGAAAAGAGAGGCATGGGGGTGACGAGGATATTATTGTGATCTGCATTTTTTACAGCAAGCCATTTTTTGTTGGAGCAGCCAGCATGTTGGTAGAGTGAGATTCCTCGGTCCATGGATATCAATGAGTCATCAGTGCCGTGAGCGAATAGAATGAGAGTGTCGCTATTAGCTAACCATTGAGAGGGCTTGATCTGGCTGCAGTCGATAGAGTGGGTGGCATTGATCTTGTTGATTACCGCTTTGGCGAATGTCTGAGAGCCAAATGGCATGATTGCTCGAGCTTTGTCTTCGATAATATTCGGTAGAGAGTCAAAGGAGCACACAATCACTGCTGCATTCCAGCGATTCGGGGTATTTTTTAATGCGGCTGAGGTGAATGCCCCACCCATGGACATTCCCCATAGATACGTTGAGTTATCCTCGAAATGGTATTCAGCTGCCATTACCTGTAGGACCGAATCTGCGAAACTTTGGTCAAAATCAGAAAGTCCGTAGCTGGTGGTTTCGCACTTGCTCTCGCCATGTGCTGGGAGGTCGGGAAGTAGGCAACGGAAACCTACAGCACAAAATCGCTCGGCGACTGCTAGTAGATCTTCTTTCCTGCCATTTCTTCCGTGCAATAAAACGACGGTTCCTTTGATAGTTCCGTAGGGATCTAGGTTGTAATTCTTATTACGCATTTGTTCACGAATGAGTTGACCTCGCTTCGCTGGCCCACGGTTTTGAACTGGTGTCACGAGAAGACAGGGAGTCGTATCGGCTAGGCACAGGTGTGATTGAATCCGAAGACC